>NZ_UWOD01000003.1 GCF_900604335.1 Intestinibacillus sp. Marseille-P6563
GGGCAACAGGGTAGTGTATCGGTGCAGAATCAAATCACTGGACGAGATCTGCTAGACCCTGCAGAAATCGGAAAAATTGATCGGACGGAGTGTATTGTACAAATCACTGGCTTGCCGCCATTCCGGTGCCCCAAATATGATTTGACAAAGCACAAACGATATAAGCTTACTGGTCTTGCAAACCCGGAATACATGTATGACATCGAAAAGGAGATATCTGAATTTCGGACACGAGGCAGCGAAAGCAGCGGTAGAAAATCCGAGGATAAACACCTGAAAGTTGATGTCAGCGAACTGATGAATTTATAAATGGCTGTTTCCAATGGGAAATAGTAACGCCTAATGGGGCTTCACCAAAATGTGAAGCCCTATTTTTAAATTATTCATGAAAAGGAAGGTTGTAGATACTATGAATGGTATGTTTACGCAGATTATGGGGTTGTTGCAGAAGGGTGTAACTGCCGTCGGTGCAATTATCGCAGTGTTTGGCGCAGTAAACTTGGGCCGCTCGATCAAGGACTCCAATGGCCCTGGCATTGGCAGCGGCATCGCAGAAATCGTTGGTGGCGCTATTATTATTGCGGCCGCAGCCTTTATCAGCAATGTAACACTGTAAAATAGTCCGACAAACAGGAAATAACACAGAAAAGTATGGAGGGAGTTTTAGACTCCCTCCATATAAAAAGGAGCGACGTATGTTTAAAGATGTCGTGAAAGATTTAATGGCCCTAATTTTAGAGGACATAAAAAATCTTTCGTTGGACAGCGGGCTGTTGGCCAGCATTACACGAGATGACGTATACTCGCAACTCTGGTCACAGGTTTCCGCATTGGCTGCCGGTGTTTTTCGCACACTCGCATTATCCGTTTTAGCTATATTTATGCTTATCGAATTTTTGGAACTCAGCGATCGATTTTCTTCGAATCAGCTACCCGATCTTATGAAGCCGATTGGGATTTTGGTAGCTAAATTGGCACTGGCCATCACGATCATCAATCAGAGCACAAACATTTTACATGCAGTTTACGATGGTTTTTTGGATATATCGAAACAAATAACGATGACAAGTTCGCTGTCAGTAGCCACTGATTTATCAGCGTTTAATACCGCTGTTGATGATATGTCCCTGGGAACACAGGTAGTATGTATGCTAGTGCTGTTTATTGCAGTCCTGGGTACAAAAATCGCCTGGGCATTTATTCAAATTTTAACCATTGGGCGATTTATTCAAATTTATATCTATGTTGCTGTGGCTCCGGCTCCGATAGCAACACTCCCAAATCGAGAGTGGAGCAGTATAGGTAAAGGCTTTTTGAAAAGCTTTGTATCCATATGCTTGCAAGGATGTATTTTGGTGCTCATTCTATACTTTTTCCCAACCATCGCCTCTACGCTGGTTACTGCCATCATACCGGATGGATCGGGAATAGGTGGTGTTCTGACTGCCTTTGCAAACATCTTTGTAATGCTGGGAGCTTTGCTTATGGGCTTAAAGGGCGCAAAAACAATGGCGGATAAAATTTGCGGAGTCATGTAAAGGATGGTGAATAAAATTGGCCCTATCGGTACATGTGCCGAAAGAGATAACTGACTACAAAGAACGCATTGTGGGAGATTTTTCGGGACGGCAGCTTATTTCGTTGGCTGCCACCGGAACAATACTTGGACTTTCCTACGTGATATTGGTAATGCTGCTCCATGTATCCATGGACGTATATCCCTATTTGGCAGCGGTAATCTGCGTACCAGGCGTGGCTATCGGATTTTACCGTAAGGATAACATGCCCTGTGAGCAGTATTTCAAATTGCTATGGCGGCATTATATGACAAACCAAAAATTATCGTGGTCGGTGGAATACGATTTCCCATTAACGGATGAGATTGAAAGCGAGGAAAAGCATGTTCTTCAAAAGCGAAAGAAGCGGAAAAAAGACGAACCGGAAGTCCGCACAGAAAAGAAAAAAAGACCTAAAGCTGCAAGAAAAAGAATACAAAGAGAGATTAAAAAAGCTAAAAAAGAGTACAGAGCAGCTAAACGCGCAGCAAAAGCAAAAAATTAAAAAAGAAGCTGCGCCTAAAAGCACCACTCAGTATATTGGATATCAAAAACTTTTTGAGGATGGTATCTGTCAGGTTTCGCCGGGGTATTATTCCAAAACAGTCCGTTTTTCGGATATCAATTATCAGACGGCCCGCGTCCAGGATCAGAAAGATATGTTTTCTCGGTATGTGGAAGCGCTTAATTTTGTCGATCCTACAATGCCCTTGCAGCTCACATTGGTGACGCGCAAAGTCGATGAGGAAGCATTCCGCGCTCAAATGTTTATGCCTATGGCTGGTGATCTGCTCGACAAATATCGAACAGAAATGAATGAAATGCTGGCATCAAAAATCAAAGAGGGCCAAAACTCCATCGTCCGTGAAAAATATTTCACGTATGCGACTGAGGCAGAGGACCTTGAGGATGCAACCAGCATTTTGGCGCGGTTTGAAACACAATTTATCGGACTCTTTAAATCGCTGGGTGTGGATGATATGACATCCTTAACTGGCGAGGAACGTATCAATTTGCTTCGTTCCATAACGCGGCCGGATCAAAGAGATTATGTTTCCTTGGATGAGCTGGCACGAACGGGCTGGAATAGCCGGTCGTTTGTAGCTCCTACATCCTTGGATTTTTCGCATAAATACACCTTTGAGTTCGGCAATAAATATGGTCAGGTCTTGTACTTTGGTAATTTACCTGCGGATTTGTCCGACGAATTGCTGACTGCCCTTACAGATCTCCCAATCAATATGGTTATCAGCATCCACCTACGAAATATTTCGCAGGTGAAAGCTCTGAGCATGGTAGATACCAAAATTGCCATGATGGAGATGGAGAACACAAAGCGTGCGCAAAAGGGCATTCAGCAGGGGCTGCCGCCTGAAATGATGTATCTCCCCGAAACGAAACGAGCATTGGTGGAAGCACGTGAATTATCGCATGATTTACGCGAACGGCAACAACGTTTTTTTGAAACAACGCCGCTGATATTTACCTATGCCGATACAGAAGAAGAACTGGCGAAAAATGTCTTTACGATCAAACAAACGGCTCAGGCCAAGACGGTAACAATCGAGAATATTGATTTTATGCAACGAGAGGCATTCAATTCAATTCTGCCGATTGGTAAAAATCATTTTGGTGCAGAACGCACACGCCATCTCACCACGGTTGCTGCCGCGATTTTTGTGCCATTTACGACCCAGGAGCTGTACCAGCGAAATGGCACATATTGCGGTCTTAACTCGATCAGTCACAACCTGATCATGTTTAATCGCCTATCCTTGCCATCCCCGAATGGATTTATCTTGGGCAAGCCTGGCAGCGGCAAATCTTTTGCCGCAAAACGCGAGATCATCAATGTCCTCCTTAATGATCCCAATGCCGATGTCCTGATTATCGATCCAGAAAGAGAATACACCAACCTAGCACAAGGATTTGATGGAGAGGTTATCCA
This sequence comes from Intestinibacillus sp. Marseille-P6563, assembly GCF_900604335.1. Classification (NCBI taxonomy): domain Bacteria; kingdom Bacillati; phylum Bacillota; class Clostridia; order Eubacteriales; family Butyricicoccaceae; genus Intestinibacillus; species Intestinibacillus sp. Marseille-P6563. The sequence continues at coordinate 3,505 of NZ_UWOD01000003.1, forward strand.
TATTTCAGCTGACAGTAATAATCACCTAAATCCAATGGACATTTCCGAAAATTATGCGGATGATGGTGATCCCATTCAGTTGAAATCGGAATTTATTTTGTCCCTGTGTGATTTGTTATCTGGTGGATTACAGCCTGGGCAAAATTCGATCATTGACCGAGTGATTCTTCACTGCTATGAAAAACATTTCTCGCGGAAAAACGGTACAGTTCCAACTCTGAACGATTTCTATGACATTTTGAAAGAGCAGCCTGAAGAACTCGCTCAGAGCCTGGCATTGTCCTTGGAGCTTTATATTAAAGGCAATTTGTCCGTATTTGCCCATCATACAAACGTAGATACTCATAAGCGATTCATCATTTATGATATCCGTGATTTGGGCAAGCAATTACGCACATTAGGTATGCTGATTGTACTGGATCAGATCTGGAATCGTGTAACCCAGAACCGTGCTATCGGTAAACACACCTATATCTACATTGATGAGATTCAGCTGCTCGTTACAAACGCATACAGTTCGAACTACTTCTTCGAGCTTTGGTCTCGTAGCCGCAAATGGGGTGCTGTACCGACTGGAATTACGCAAAATGTCGAAACATTGCTGCTGTCCGATGAGGCACGACGTATGCTATCGAACTGCGACTACATCATGATGCTCAACCAGTCCGCAAATGATCGGGTCCCGCTGGCTGAATTGTTAAATATTTCGCCACGGCAGCTCAATTACGTGACTAATGCAGAGCCGGGCAGCGGCCTATTATTCGCCGGAAAATCCATCATTGCATTTACGGATAAATTCCCGAAAGACACTGAGCTGTACAAAATGATCACGACCAAATTGGAAGAAGTAGTGGCGCAAGACCCCAATTAAGGAGAGTTCAAAATGTCATCTGAAATTCGCGTTACAGGCCACATTGAGGATACAGGCGTGAAAAGCAGCGATGAAATTGCGGCAGAAAAAGTAGCAGCATCCAGTGAATTGTATCGTGAAAGCGCACAGGAGATGAAATGCGATGATATGATTCGAGTCACTGGTAGCGAATCTATGGTGCGATCTTCGATCAGCGATCCAATCAGCGATATTCACTGCCAGCAATATGATGAGTACGCTATTCAGCATGAAGGCTACTCAGATCATTCAGTATTTCCTTCCTCGGGCATGTCATCGACCTCTTCTTCTCCTGTACCGAATGCACCAGGATCTCGGTATAATGCGGTGGGTCTGCCTCTGCGAGAAAATCCAGGTGCTATATCCTCCAATAGCATTTCATCTGCGCCATCATCCCAATATCCAATTCGCAGGTTTACCAAATCCCATCAGAAATACACTCCCGTTACACAATATCATGTTTCCGATATTTCCGAACCCACACCCAGAATTGAGTTACCGGCTGCATACAGATTGAATCCACGATCCCGATCGAGATACACTGTGCCAAATACCTTTGTCGGTAGCCGATCGAAGCAATCGGAAGAAACGATGTCTTCCATATCTACGGATATGGTGCGCAGCACTGAAACGATAGGTCAGGAGTTCCTTTATACGGCTCAAGATCATCTGAGTCCTCAAATCCATACATATGATGATTTTTCCAGATCAAAAATTGCCACACCCTCGGCTATTTGGGGGTCCGCGGTTGGTGTTCAGTCATCCATCGATGTGATACATGCTCAGGGTAGCAGCCCAGAACCAGAGAATAGATCTACGGAGCCAGATCTGGGACAAGGGCCTACCCAATGTATTATAGATCGATCATCATCTATCATCCGGCGGACATATGGCGCTCAACGATACCAGAAGAAACAGCAGAAAGTATTGCAAAAAAAATTGCACGAATCATCGTCTTTTGATGAGAAGCGATCGGGTTATTCAAAAAAAATTACCAGTGCGAATGCAGGAGAAGCTGGCAGAGTGGCAACCGTAGCTGGAGCAACGGCAGCTACGGTTGCCGTTGCTGAAAATAAGCTCATTCAGCACCAAACCCATCATCACATGATGGCGGATCTCGCTGCTGACTACATTCGAGATATCGATGATCCGTATGCTGATAACATCGCTATGCAGGGCGTTATATCGGCGAAGCAGACTGCAATGAAAGCCTATACCGCAACAAAGTATACGAAAAAATTTGCTTATGCTGCATCTCGGACAGCCCATTCTATGGTTCGGCGCGGGGAAAAGGTTGTGCGGTATCTCAAAGAGATGTTTTCCAGCGTAGCAGGCATATCAGCAAAGGCCGCAGCAGTTTTCCCGATTATCGTTATTGCAATTGCCATCTTAATAATTGTATCTGCGATCTCATCTATTGTGCCAACAATTTCGCTGAAAACGGATACGACAAAACTGACAGAACTATACGCCTATTGTACCGAGTTAGATGCAAAATTTTCGGAGGCCGTGAGTGAGCAGTTAAATCGAACTGGATTTGATCGCATTGACTTTTACGAAAATGGTGCACGCAGCAATGGTTCATCCATTTGGGCAGTCGAAACAGATTTGGATATGCTGCTGGCATATTATGATGCGATGTTTGAAGATTATAGCTCCAATTCGGCGTTTCAAAGTGTGAAAGATTACAGCAAAGAACTATGGAATGATTTGTATACGCTATCCATCAGTACGCACACCGAACGCCACACATCACATCATTCTGACGGCAGCACGAGCCATTATACAGTCTATGTCCTGGATATCTATGTTGATACGCAATCTCTATCGCAGTTGGCTGCAACCAATGCGAAGCCAGAAGGTAGCGAAGATATCGCATACGATAATGTATTTGACACCCCATTTGGATACCTGACGGATTCTCAGCAGGATACATTTGATGCGTTAGCGGAAATCGGGACATTTACTGCATTGGAGGAAATAGCCAATCCTTTTGTAGCTCCGGATAGCGATGACGAAGTTTCCTGGACCGTTGGGCGGCGATACGGATACTATTTAAATCTTTTGACAGGTGAATATCATCCCCAGTTTAACCATGGACTATATCTAAATTCTCCGAATCCGACTGGATCAGCCGTATATGCGGGTTTTGCAGGACAAGCTACGGTGACGGACGATACAGTAACAATCAAATCCGGCAACCGAGAAGTTACCTACGGGAACTTGACTTCGATTGTGGTGTCGTCTGGATATGTTGAAAGTGGTACACGACTGGGAGATGTCGGTAGCAATAGCCCGATATCCACTACCGCCCTGTATATGGAATATACTCGAAATGGTAAGGAAATTAACCCCCGTTTTGTAGTTGGCGGCTGCTCGTCGAGTTTTAGTAGCGTTGGTAATGGTGATATTGTCGCCGTTGCGCTTTCCCAGGTTGGAACCACTGAAACGCCGGTCAATCAGGTTATGTACAATGACTGGTACTATGGACACCATGTTTCTGGCAGCAGCTATGCGTGGTGCGCAGTATTTGTATCCTGGTGTGCCGATCAGTGTGGCTATATTGATGCTGGTATCATCCCGAAGCAAGCTGGATGTGACCAAGTAAAGGATTGGTTTGCGGCCAGAGGACAATTCCATTGGCGTAGTTCAGGCTATCGCCCCAAGGCGGGTGACTTGATCCTCTACGGTACACCAAGTGACATGACCCATATTGGTATCGTTGTATCGTCAGACGATTCCAAAGTCTATACCGTCGAAGGAAACACCAGTAAGGGTGGCGGCCTAAATCCCAATGGTGGCGGCGTTTGGACAAAATCTTATGCGTTGTCAAGCTCGTATATCCAGGGGTATTGCACACCGGCATATCCTGCAACCGGCAATAATGGTGGAGCTCCACCGGCTGGTGCTCAAAAATTGGGCACATTTAAGATCACTCATTACTGTCCTGGCGCATGCTGCAACGGGCAATGGTCCAATGTAACTGCCACTGGTGCCGTTCCGACGCCTGGCGTGACGATTGCAGTCGATCCCACTGTTATTCCGCTCAATAGCAAAGTCTACATTGAGGGATACGGAACCCTATCTGCGCAAGATACCGGTGGCGCAATCAAAGGAAATCGCATTGATGTGCTGGTAGCCACCCATGCAGAGGCAAATAGATTAGGCGTGGTATACCGTGATGTCTACATTGTTCACTAATTTTAAAGGAGGAACAGATGAATGACCCCAGAACAAATCCGTAAAATTCTGCTACGTTGTGGCGCTGAAGAACGCAAGAATAATGTTCATCATCGCATCTATTTAAACATTTTGTCTTTCGTTGATTTAATCGGTATTAACGGTATCGAAATCAAATCTCCCAAGGGGGCCGGACCGATCTGTCTCTGCAAAATCGATAATGAAATTCTCTCTTGTTCCGGTGATGAAATAAAACATGCGCTGGATGAAGGCACTTATTTTGATCTTCGGGTAGGACATTTTTGTTCTCCATCTCAACGTGTGATAGATCTGCTGGAAGATACCATCGCACACTTGAAAGGGTGATGACATTGAAAAAACGGAGAATCTTATTCGCGGTAATTACCGCACTGCTCATTGTCGCTATTTCTGTCGTTATCGTATTGAGCCGCACGCCAAAAGAATCTATCCATGTCCCCAATATACTGGGGGCATGGTACAGCACTGATGGTACAGACGAAACCATTATGTTCTATGACGATTATGATTGCGTCAGTTCGCTGGCTGATACGGAATGGTCTTATACCATTTTAGATAGTGAGCATGTTGAGATCACTAAAGATGATAAAACATCTACTACATTCCAAATCATCCTGGATGATGATACTGAGAAGGCTGTACGGTTAACAAGTGGCGACCAGTCATATATTCGCGATCCGGATCAAGCCGCAGCCGAAGCAAAGGAAACTGGCAGTGAAAGTTACGCAGAATATAATATCGAAATAGCATTACCCAAAATTCTGCAAGCCGATGTTTGGACATTGGACGGCGGGCAAAATAATGAAACCCTCCAATTTGAACCAGATCGTGTGCATTTGACATGGAATACTGGCAATACAACGCATTCCCGCAGCTGGGCATGGACATATCTTGATATTTTTGCCGATCAAGATGTAGACAAACCGATATCTATCAAAATGCAGCTTACATCGCTCGAATCAGATGCACAATCGACAGATATGCTGTATCTTTACACAAACGATTCTGAAAACGGATTTCGTTTTGAATCCACGTTATTTTCGGATACTACGGATACAGTGCAGTGCTGGACACAAGCTGCATCTGAGCAAACATTGACAGCGGCAGATGATAGCAACCAGGAAGGTGAAAACGTGATTATCGCTGGCTCTGGTGGTGCAGGGGCGCCGACCACTTACTCCGATTCCTATGATGTGGCGGCTGATGATCCGTTTTCAGAATCATTCGTTGAGCCGAAACCAGGCGACATTGATCCCGAAACCGGGAAAAAGATCAAAACATATGTCCGTATGGTTTCGGGTGATACCTGCACAATTACGATTGTCTATGATGACGATACATCGTCTACGCAAACAATCGAAAAACAGGTGAATGTAGACCGACAAAAAGTTGATATCAGCTATTAAGGAGAAAACATGACTACAAAAGAGAAAATTGCTGATCGTAAGGCAAAAATTCAGGCATGTGATGCCAGGATTGATGTACTCGAAAAAAAGAAAGCAGCTCTTCAGAAGGAAGTGGATGCTCTGCAAAATGCGGAAATCAAAAACCTCATGCAAAGCATTGATCTACCGTTTGAGGATATTTGTTCCTTTTTGCAAAGCTTATCGGAAACTCCGCCAAAAGCTGGCCAAAAAGAAGGGGAATCAATATGACACTTATAATCTCGGAAAAAAATTCTGTCGCTGTTGAAATTGGCAAAGCCATTGGCGCTACGAAAAAATGTAAAATTTCCTCTGACACAAAAGGCTATGACTATCTTGAAGGCAATGGATATCTGGTAAGTTGGTGTGTTGGCCACCTCATCAGGCTCTGTGATCCGGATGAATATGACCCGAAATACAAAAGCTGGAGCATCGACTTACTGCCTATTATCCCTCAGCAATTCCAGACCAAAGTGGCTCGGGAAACCGCTGGTCGATACAAAGCCTTAAAAGCTCTCATAGATCGTTCAGATGTGACCGATCTGATTTGTGCCACCGATGCCGGCCGCGAGGGTGAGCTGATTTTTCGGCTCGTTTATAATCAGGCCAAATGTACGAAGCCGTTCAAACGTCTATGGATCAGTTCCGTTGCACCCGCATCTATTCGCCAGGGAATGGATGCACTTAAAGATGGCCATGCCTACGATGACCTCTATAATGCTGCTGTATGTCGGCAGCGGGCGGACTGGCTCCTGGGGATGAATCTGACTCGTCTTTATACCAAGGCATACAACACTAAGCTGCGCATTGGCCGCGTTAAAACTCCTACTGTCGCTCTGATTGTCCAACGCGATCAGGAGATCAAAAACTTTGTTAAAACGCCGTATTACAGCCTTACAGCCGATTTTGGAACATTTAAAGCGTATGCGCAAATGCAGGATAAATCAGCCGCCGAAGCAGCTGCTGCGGCCGGAAATGCGGCGGGGGCGGGGACAATTATATCCATCGCGCAAAAAGAAAGATCCGAAAAGCCGCCCCACCTTTATGATCTCACTACATTACAGCGGGATGCCAATAAGCTCCTGGGATATACGGCTAAGCAAACGCTAGATTGCGCACAAAGCCTGTACGAAAAAAAAATCACGACATATCCCCGAACAGACAGTTCTTTTCTGACTGCCGATGCTGCTGTTGGCGTTGTGCAAATGCTGCCGCAACTGCATGAGATGTTCCAAGATGCCCATATATCTGGTGGTCCAGATATATGGGCGAGCAACATCGATTCTATCACCGATGATGCCAAAGTCAGCGATCATCATGCGTTGATTCCGGACTTCAATTACATCCAAAATCTTTGTCAGGATGATATTTATTCCCTGCCAACCGCTGAAAAAAATATTTTCTTTCTGATTCTTTTCCGGTTAATTTCTGCTCTCTCTCCAGCACGCCAATATCGCTCCACATTGGCACATATCGATATTGCCGGCACGGATTATGAAGCATCCGGTATCGATGAAATTGAACCTGGCTTTGCAGCCGTACAACGTCAAGCCAAGGCATATATGCAAATATCACAGGAGCAGGAAGTAGTTTATGAAAAATCTCAACTATTGCCGCCGTTAAACGAGATGGAGCAATATCCGGTATCTGCTATCACCTGCACAGAAAAATTTACGCAACCGCCCGCAGCGTACACCGAAGATAGTCTTTTAAAGGCTATGGCTGCTGCCGGACGAGATACGGACGATCCCGCTGTCCGTGAAGCTATGAAAGACAAAGGATTGGGAACACCGGCGACGCGGGCTGATATCATCGAGGAAATAAAAAGCAACGGGTATGTCAAGGTATCCGGGCGAAAACTCCTTCCAACCGATCTTGCCTATGCCATGATTTCCGTAGTTGCAGAGCCGATCAAAAATCCAGAAACCACATCCCAGTGGGAATATCAATTATCCTTGATTCAGCAGGGAAACGCTCATCCTGATTATTTCATCGGAGATGTGGTCTGCCAGATCATAAATATTATTTCCACGGTCAGGGACAGCGCTCCAGCACCGAAGAACGGGTCTTTTGATAGACCTGAGATCGGCATATGCCCCAAGTGCGGGAAAAAAGTGCTTGACACTCCAAAGGCTTTTTCATGCTCTGGTGGCAAGGGAGGATGTGGATTTATTATCTGGAAGACTATTGCCGGAAAATCCATATCATCTACACATGCTACTCAATTACTCAAAAAGGGTCGCACAAATCTTATCAAGGGGTTCCGCTCTAAATCAGGGAAATCTTTTGATGCACACCTTGTTTTGCAAGATGACGGCTCCATCAAATTAGCATTTTAACCTTTGGTATGCACCTTGAAAATTAAAGACATGCTGTTTTTTTACCGAAAATATATTGAGAGCAGGTGTAATTTAACATGAATCACGAAAATTACAGTGATATTTTATATAAAAGAATGGCCACCGAGCAAGATTCCTTTCGTCAGTGGTTGGTAAACCAGCCTCCAGAGGAGATTTTGCACCATGCCTATGAGTACACCGTCCGAGAGGACATCGTAATGGCGATGAAGGAACTGGAGCTGACCGACGCTCAAGCGCAAGCTCTGCTGGATTCCCCCACTCCACTGGCTGATGTGTACCGCCACTTTGAAAAGCTGGAAACCGGCTATATGGATGTGATCCGAAACAGCATTGAGAATCGAGCCACCGATATATGTATGAATGGAGAAAAGCGCCCTTCCATAACAGAGCAACTGGAAAGAGCACAGCTCCAACAATCTCAAAGTCCAAAACATCAATTATCCACCCGCCAAATGAATGAGGAAGTAAGATGATAGAAAGAAATATGGTAGAATTGTATTTAGATACCGTTCGCCGCGTTTTTGATTCTCCAGAATCTTGGTCAGAATTTTTAAAATTTTCTGGCCGGTTTTATAAATATGGGTTTGCAGATCAGATAATGATTTACGCCCAGCGACCGGATGCCTCAGCCTGTGCAACTATGCGACAATGGAATACTCATATGCGTCGTTGGATACGCCGTGGCGCAAGAGGCATCACACTATTACGCCAAAAAGATGCTAACATTAGATTGGCCTATGTCTTTGATGTCAGCGATACCCTAGAAAATGAACTCTCGCTTGCACCTCAAATTTGGCAAATGGACTCCACTGACCATAGTGCGTTGATGGATGTCTTTCGAGATATCTCCACCTCAATATCCGGAAAATCGTTGGATCAGGTATTGTCCTCCTACACCAGCTATTGCGCAGATCTAATGATTGCAGATCCTATTATGGATCGATACAAATCATTTATCCTATCTAGTGTTGCTTTTTCTGTTCAACAACGCTGCGGGCTTCTGCAAAACATCCCAGAAGAATTGCAGGATATACGCAATATTCCAGATAATGAACGCGCTTCTGTCGGTCGCCACATCCGTTATCTTTCTCATCATATCCTATCTGTAATCGAAAATTTCTACCAATCCAAGGAAAAATCCCTTGCAATTTCCGATACGACGGTATATAATCGAAGCAAGGATAACTTTAATGATTTACAACATGAAATTGCCGGAAAAGGAGGAAATCATCATGGAGATCACCTATCGTCAAGTGGGCGATTATCTCATCCCGAACCTATACTATCCGAAGATGCCGCCGATCGGAAAGTACGGTCGGATGAGGAATCGTTATCTGGAGGAATTTCATCCAGGACAGCACGAAACACTGCTGATGACCGGTCAATTAGCCGACCATCTAGTGGAAATCGACAAAGCCGCGCAGAATCGTCTGGAGCAAATGATGCCCCAGCTGGCGAAAGAGGCGGGAGCGACCGAGCAGCTGAAAGCCAGCGACCCAATGAAATGGGTGGGGCTGATGAACACCTGCAAGGCTCAGGCGGAGGAAATCATTCTGAACGAACTGATCTACGCTTAGAAGATGAGCAGCTCGCATTTTCTGATCTCCTTTCCGTTGATGAACAAATAGAATTTATAAAAGCAGCAGCAGAGCAAAAGCCTACTGCTGCTTTTTCTTTTTCCCAAACTGACATCGACCATGTGCTGCGGTTGGGCGGCAATTCGGACCGCCAGAGGGAGCGTGTGGTTGCAGCCTTTGAAAAGCAAAAAAGCACAGCCGAGATCGCGGACATCCTGAAAAATCTGTACCATGGCGGCAACGGGATCGGCAGCGTCACCGCATGGTATGCCGAGGATGGAATCCATCTTTCCCACGGCAAAACTGCCCGTTACGATAAGTCCGCCCAGGTCATTTCCTGGGAGAGTGCCGCTGAGCGTATCGGCCAGCTTTTGCAGGACGGCCAGTTTGCCACCAATGTGGAGCTAGCCGAGGCCGAAGGATATGAACGCGCCTGTCTCGCGGAAAAGTTCTGGCATCTGTACCACGATTTCAGCGAAAAAGCCAGAGAAGCCGGATATCTGTCCAGCCTTGCCGAAAATCCGGGGCGCAGTTCCCCGGAAGAATCCGTATGGCTCACCGAGCAGCTGAAAAGCCCGGAGTTCCGCCAGAGATTTGCAGAAGAATATGCAGCATTCTGGACGGCCTATCAGCAGGACCGGGATTTGCTGCGGTTCCACTATCACAAGCCCGGAGAGATTTGGGAAAACCTGAAAGACCTGTCCCTGCCCCGTACCGCCTTTTCCTCTCAGTTGACAGAAGTACCTGCGGTCAAGCAGTTCATTACCGAGGACGAGATTGATGCTGCCATGACCAGCGGCAGCGGCTTTGAGGGCGGTAAGGGCCGTATTTTCACCTTTTTCCAAGAACCCCATACGGATAAGGAAAAGGTGGATTTTCTCCGGCATGAGTATGGCATCGGAGGGCGCTCCCATGCCCTGTCTGGCGCAATAGGTAGTCAGGAAGATTATGATGGAAAAGGACTGCACTATAAAAAAGATGGCTGCCCGGATGTGCATTTTACTTGGGATAAAGTTTCCAAGCGGATTACCGGACTGATTCAGAAGGACCGCTATCTCACCGAACAGGAACAGGCAGAGTACGATAAAATCCAGGCAGAAAAGGCCCTGGCTGAAGAAGATGCCCTGCAAGACCAGCAGCCGGACCCGGCTGTGTGGGAATACAACGGCGTCAAGGAGCGCCACCCGGATGATATGGTCCTGTATCAGATGGGCGATTTCTTTGAGCTGTACGGTGAGGACGCTAAAACTGCTGCTGCGGAACTGGACCTCAACCTCACTACCCGCGCCATCCCCGGCGGTGGCCGTGTGGAAAGGTGCGGCTTTCCGGCAAACCGGCTGGAACAGATTGTGGAACAGTTGCGTGATAAGCATGATGTGACCATTTCCGCTGTCCCGGAGGGCGGCAAGGAGCGGCAAGAATATTCCATGCCCTCCATCGACCATAAGGCGGAACAGCACATCAATGCCCAGGAAGCGGAGTTCGGCGCAGACGGGACCAGAGTATTCCGGGATACCGAAGCAGCCGCAGCCCCTACGATTCGGGAGCTGCATGAGCAATACAAGCCACTTGTACTGGCCGCTGTTATGGAGGATGTTCCATATCGTAATGCCTGCGGTCACAGTGACCATGAGAATGCCGTGATCGAGGGTAACGCCGCGATTCGTCGTGCTGTCCTGGGGTCTGGCAACATGGAGCTGCTTCGCCTCTATTCTGACACGCCGGAGTTCCGCCAGCGCCTGCACCGGGAGATCATCGACGAAACCTATTCCAAGCTCCATGAGCTGCTGCGCCCTCTCTCGGATAATGACATCGACAAGGCTATCCAGGACTGGAATGGCAAAATCGAAAGCAAACACGCCGTTGTCCGATACATGAAAGACCATGCACGGGAGAAAGACACCGCTGCATGGCTGGCACGCGAGTTTGACGGCAGCGATGGCAAAACCCCGTTTGCGGTCCGCCCGGAAAGCCCGGAAGGAACGAAGCTGCCCTGGCCCAAGGTGCAGCGCCGGATTGCCCAGCTTATTAAAGAGGACCGCTTCTACACCCAAGTCGAACAAGATCAGCTGTCTGGACTGCAACATCAAGAAAGCCGTCCTTATCAAGTGGTAGTCTATCACCATCTTGAAAACGGCTTTGATGAAAAGAAAGAATACCCGACACTGGAAGAAGCAGAAAAAGCAGCACAGAGCTATGTGGACGGCACAATGGAGCCGGACGGCTTTGCCTATGATGGCGCAGCGGTCTACGACCTGGAAGCCAGACAATATCTGCGTATCTATGGGGATTACCCGGATGAAAAAGCCCAGGCTCAGATAGCCCCACCTGATTTATCCGATCAGCCCATCACCCGTAACGAGGCGGTAACGGATTTCCTGCCGCTAAATCCTGATACGGTGAACCAGGACCTTCGGGATGTTCTGGCCCACGGCCTGATCGGTGAGACGGACAAGGTGGAGCTTTCTGAGCTGCTGCACAGCGGCAAGAGCAACCGGGAGGTTGCCCTGTGGTTGAGCCAGACCTATCCCGACATCGTGGAAACGATGGAGTTAGAAACCGGCGATACTACCGACTACCGTACTACTCCTGAAGGCATTGAACTGGAAGTGCTGGATGCAGAGGAAAAGCGTCTGGCCATGCTATCCTTCCGCTGGGATGAGGTTGCGCCTTTGCTGCGCGGGATGTATGCCCGTCAGATGGACGGTTTTGGGCAGGAACGCCCCGAACCGGTTGCCGAAACCCCGGCCTTCCAATCCGAGACCGTGGCTGTCTATCCGGGCGACAAGAACAATCTGCCCTACGATGTGGTTGTTCAGACCCTACGAACCAATGAGCCGGAGCCGCCCACGCCTGCTGTCAAGCCGGAAAATACTCTGGATGAAGTGCCGGACGAACACCCCGTTTCCATTCAGGTAAACGGCGAGTGGCAAACCTTCCCCAATGTCAAAGCTGCCGAGGAAGCCTCTTATGAGGAATACAAGGCCAATCTGCGCCGCACCGCCGAGAATTTCCGTATCACCGACGATCACCTGGGCGAAGGCGGCCCCAAGGCCAAGTTCCAGGCCAATGTCGAGGCAATCAAGCTGCTGAAACACCTGGAGGAAACCACCGGGCAGGCAACGCCGGAACAGCAGAAAATCCTTTCCCGGTATGTGGGCTGGGGCGGCCTTGCCGATGCCTTTGACCCCGACAAGGAAAGCTGGAGCAAGGAATATGCCCAGCTGAAGGAGCTGCTGACCCCAGAGGAATATGCCGCTGCCAGAGGTTCTACCCTCAACGCGCACTACACCAGCCCTACGGTCATCAAAGCGATTTACGATGCCGTGGGCCGCATGGGATTTGAGACCGGTAACATCCTGGAGCCGTCCTGTGGTGTGGGCAATTTCTTCGGTATGCTGCCGGAGGAAATGAGAAACAGCCGTCTGTACGGCGTGGAGCTGGATTCCATCAGCGGGCGGATTGCCCAGCAGCTCTATCCCAAGGCCGACATCACTGTGGCCGGGTTTGAAACCACCGACAGGCGGGACTTCTATGACCTTGCCATCGGCAATGTACCTTTCGGCCAGTATCAGGTTCGGGACAAAGCCTACGACAAGCTGAATTTCAGCATTCACAACTACTTTTTTGCCAAGGCGTTGGACCAGGTGCGTCCCGGCGGCGTGGTTGCCTTTGTCACCAGCCGCTATACGATGGACGCCAAAGATTCCACCGTGCGCCGGTATCTTGCCCAGCGCGCCGAGCTGCTAGGGGCTATCCGTCTGCCCAACAATGCGTTCAAGGCCAATGCCGGGACCGAGGTTGTATCGGACATCATCTTCCTCCAAAAGCGAGATCGCCCGCTGGACATCGTGCCGGAGTGGACGCAGACCGGACAGACCGAGGACGGCTTTGCCATCAACCGCTATTTCCTGGACCACCCGGAAATGGTACTGGGCCGACAGGAGCCGGAAAGCACCGCTCACGGCATGGACTACACCGTGAACCCCATCGAGGGGCTGGAGCTGGCCGATCAGCTGCACGATGCTGTGAAGTACATTCGCGGCATCTACCAGGAGGCCGAGCTGCCGGAGCTGGGCGAAGGTGAAGCCATCGACACCTCCATCCCCGCTGACCCCAATGTGAAGAACTACTCCTATACCGTAGTGGACGGAGCTGTGTATTTCCGGGAGAACAGCCGCATGGTGCGCTCCGATCTCAATGCCACCGCCGAAGCCCGTGTCAAAGGGATGGTGGGCCTGCGGGATTGCGTCCAGGAACTGATCGATCTGCAAATGGACGCCGCCACGCAGGACAGCGAAATTCATGAGAAGCAGGCGGAACTAAACCGGCTCTATGACGATTTTTCCGCCAAGTACGGCCTCATCAATGACCGAGCGAACCGGCTGGCCTTTGACGATGATTCCAGTTATTATTTGCTTTGTGCGTTGGAAGTTATTGACGAGGACGGACGTTTGGAACGCAAAGCGGATATGTTTACCAAGCGCACCATCAAGCCCCATGAGGCGGTAACTTCTGTGGACACCGCCAGCGAAGCCCTGGCAGTCTCCATCGCAGAAAAGGCATGTGTGGATATAGCGTACATGGAGCAGCTAACCGGAAAAACCAGTGATGAACTGACCACCGAGCTGCAAGGTGTAATTTTCCGTGTACCTGGACCGGTGCCAGAGGGAGAACAGCCTATCTATGTGACCGCCGACGAATATCTTTCCGGTAATGTGCGACGCAAGCTGCGACAGGCACAAAGGGCAGCAGAACAGGACTCAGCCTTTACCATCAATGTGAAGGCCCTTACCGCTGCTCAGCCCAAAGACTTGGATGCGTCGGAAATCGAAGTGCGCTTGGGCGCGACCTGGATTGACAAGACGTACATCCAGCAATTCATGTACGAAACCTTCAACACGCCATTATACCTTCAGAATAACTATGGTATTGAGGTCCATTATTCCCCTTACACCGCCGAATGGCAAATCTCAGGGAAGACATCAGTATCCGGAAACGATGTGGCTGCCTATACCACCTATGGCACCAGCCGCGCCAACGCCTATAAGATTTTGGAGGACAGCCTAAACCTACGGGATGTACGGATTTATGACACCATAGAAGATGCAGATGGCAAGGAACGCCGGGTGTTGAACGCTAAGGAGACCACCTTGGCAGCTCAAAAACAGCAGGCCATTCGGGATGCGTTCAAGGACTGGATTTGGAAAGATCCAGAGCGCCGTCAAACTCTGGTGCGCCAGTACAATGAGGAAATGAACTCCACTCGGCCCCGTGAATACGACGGGTCCCACATCACCTTCGGCGGCATGAACCCGTCTATCACCCTCCGGGAGCACCAGCTAGGGGCTATCGCCCACATCCTGTACGGCGGCAATACGCTACTGGCCCATGAGGTAGGTGCCGGCAAGACATTTGAAATGGTGGCCGCTGCAATGGAGAGCAAGCGGCTGGGATTGTGTCAAAAATCCCTGTTTGCGGTACCGAATCATTTGACCGAGCAATGGGCGTCGGAATTCCTGCGGCTCTATCCATCCGCCAACATCTTGGTCACTACAAAACGAGATTTTGAGCCACATAACCGAAAAAAATTCTGTGCGCGAATTGCTACCGGCGACTATGATGCCATCATCATGGGGCACAGCCAGTTCGAGAAAATTCCCATCAGTCCAGAGCGCCAAGCACGGCTTTTGCATGAACAAATCGACGAAATCACCCAGGGAATTGCTGAAGTAGAAGCCAATGGTGGTGAGCGCTTTACGGTTAAACAACTGGAACGCACCAAGAAATCTTTGGAATCTCGATTGGAAAAACTCCAAGCCGATGACCGCAAGGATGATGTGGTGACTTTCGAGCAGCTAGGCGTAGACCGCCTATTCGTCGATGAAGCGCATAACTATAAAAACTTGTTTTTATACACCAAAATGCGGAATGTGGCAGGTCTCTCCACCAGCGACGCCCAAAAATCCTCTGATATGTTTGCCAAGTGCCGCTACATGGACGAAGTTACTGGAAGCCGTGGTGTCATTTTCGCCACCGGCACCCCTGTATCGAACAGCATGACCGAACTTTACACTATGCAGCGATATCTCCAATACGATCGACTTAAGGAACTTGGTATGACCCATTTTGACTGCTGGGCCAGCCGTTTCGGAGAAACTGTGACGGCCCTGGAACTGGCACCGGAGGGCACCGGCTACCGGGCGCGCACTCGCTTCTCCAAGTTTTTCAACTTGCCGGAGCTGATGAACCTGTTCAAAGAGGTGGCGGACATCAAGACCGCCGATCAGCTGAACCTGCCTACCCCGAAGGTGGAATACCACAACATCGTGGCCAATCCCACGGAACACCAGAAAGAAATGGTGCAAGTTCTCTCGGAACGTGCGTCCAAGGTACACAGCGGCTCTGTTGACCCGTCCCAGGACAATATGCTCAAAATTACCAGCGATGGGCGTAAACTTGGCCTGGATCAGCGTATTATCAATCCGCTGCTGCCGGACGAACCCGGCACCAAGGTCAATCGCTGCGTAGATAATATCATGCAGATTTGGCGGGATGGCGATGCCGACAAGCTGACCCAGCTGGTATTTTGCGATATTTCCACCCCCCAGATAACCCCCTCCAAAAAAGCGGCCAAAGCACTGGACAATCCCACTCTTCACGCTCTGGAACAGGCCGTGCCACTGGACGAGCCGGAGCCGGTATTTACCGTCTATGATGATATTCGTCAAAAGCTCATCGCCCAGGGAATACCCGCCAACCAGATTGCCTTTATCCATGAGGCCAACACGGAAGCCCGAAAAAAGGAATTGTTTTCCAAAGTGCGCTCTGGCCAAGTGCGTGTTTTGCTGGGCAGCACCGCCAAGATGGGTGCTGGCACCAATGTGCAAGACCGGCTTGTGGCGCTCCATGACCTGGACTGCCCGTGGCGGCCGGGAGACCTTGCCCAGCGCAAGGGTCGTATCGAGCGCCAGGGCAACCAAAATCCCCTGGTCCATGTGTACCGCTATGTGACTGAGGGAACTTTCGATGCCTACCTGTGGCAAACCGTCGAGAACAAGCAGAAATTCATTAGCCAGATTATGACTTCCAAGTCACCGGTGCGGAGCTGCGACGATTTAGATGAAACAGCGTTATCCTTTGCCGAGATTAAAGCCTTGTGCGCCGGAGACCCTCGTATTAAGGAGCGTATGGACCTGGATGTGGAAGTATCTCGTCTAAAATTGATGAAGGCTGACCATCAGAGCAAGCAATATCATCTGGAGGATCAGCTACTACAATACTTCCCGCAGGAGATCAAAAAGCATAAGAGTTTTATCCAAGGCTTTGAAGCAGACCTGGAGACCCTGGCCGCTCACCCTCACCCAGAGGATGGCTTTGCCGGTATGGAAATCCGAGGCGATACCCTGACCGACAAAGAGAACGCCGGTGCCGCTCTGCTGGACGCCTGCAAGGAGGTCAAAGGCTCCGATCCAGTACAGATTGGCACCTACCGGGGCTTTACCATGTCCGTGGAGTTTTCAGCCTGGCAACAGGAATATACCCTCCTATTGAAAGGGCACATGAAACATTTGGTGACTCTAGGTACAAATCCACGCGGCAACCTAACCCGTATCGACAATGCACTCGCTCAAATGTCTCAGCGTTTAGAAGCGGTCAAGTCCCAATTGGACAATCTGTATCAGCAACAGGCCACCGCCAAAGAAGAAGTGGACAAGCCGTTCCCCTTTGAGAATGATCTACAAATAAAGTCTGCTCGGTTGGTAGAGCTGACTTCCTTGCTGAACATTGGCGATGGTGCTGACACAAAAACGAAAGATGAAAAGCCGCTATCATTACGTGAATTTTTAAAACAACCTATGCCACCCAGAAAACCAAGTAAAAATCCGAGACAACATGATGAGGAGATCCGCTAATGGCACAATCAACTAATCAAGACCGTCTACGCCAAATTACAGAGAGCATCGAACAGGGCATCAAGGAACTGTTTGAAAGTGAGAAATATATGCACTATCTGTCCGTGATGTCCCGGTTCCATCGCTATTCCGTTAATAACACTATGCTCATCTATATGCAGCGACCAGATGCCACACTGGTCGCTGGCTTTCAAAAATGGAAAAACCAGTTTGAACGTCACGTGAAAAAGGGCGAGCATGGTATCACCATTATCGCCCCCACCCCCTACAAAAAAAAGGTCGAGGAAATGAAACTCGATCCGGACACCCAAGCCCCCATCCTGGATG
This sequence comes from Intestinibacillus sp. Marseille-P6563, assembly GCF_900604335.1. NCBI lineage: Bacteria > Bacillati > Bacillota > Clostridia > Eubacteriales > Butyricicoccaceae > Intestinibacillus > Intestinibacillus sp. Marseille-P6563. The sequence goes on from NZ_UWOD01000003.1 coordinate 21,217, forward strand.
CAGATGGCAAGCCGGTCATGGAGGAAAAGGAAATCGAAATCCCCATGTTCCGTCCGGTCAAGGTTTTCGATGTGAGCCAGACAGACGGCAAGCCCCTGCCGGAGCTGGCATCCAGCCTGTCCGGTACGGTGCCGCACTATGAGGCATTTCTGGAGGCCCTGCGGCGTTCCGCCCCAGTCCCTATCGAGTTTGAGCCGATAGCCGCCAATATGGACGGGTATTTCTCCTCCGAACAGCAGCGGATCGCCATTCGTGAAGGTATGAGCGAGGTGCAGACTGTTTCCGCCGCTGTCCATGAGGTTGCACACAGCAAGCTCCACGACCCGAAGAAATACGAGGTGGAGCCGACCTGGAAGATTGTCATGGTAAGTGAGGGCGGCATCAAACATGATTATCGCCTGGACTTTGCTACCGAAGCGGAGGCGGAACAGGCCGCCGCCAAGGAAGGCTGGCACTATGTGGACGAGAATCGTTTTGAATGGCGGCTGGAAGTGGAGGAAGATCTGACGGCGGTGAAACAGGCCGCCAAGAACCGCAACACCGAGGAAGTAGAGGCCGAGAGTATTTCCTATGCGGTCTGTCAGTATTTCGGCATCCAGACCGGCGAGAACAGTTTTGGCTACATCGCTTCCTGGTCGAAGGACAAGGAGCTGAAGGAACTGCGGGCCAGTCTGGAGACCATCAACAAGACTTCCTGCGAGCTGATTAACGACATCGAGCGCAACTACAAGGAAATCTGCAAGGAGCGCGGCATTGACTTGACTGCCGCCACGGAACCGCAGCAGGACTCTATCGAGCAGCTGGCATCAGACATCGACCAGTTCACTTTCGATTATGACCCTTATGAGTATCGGAACAATGCAGATAGCCGTGAGGACGCACTGCACGAACTGACTGCCACACTCCGAAGCGGAGATGCCAGCGGTGTACGCGAATGGCTCCAGAATATCGTGAACGAGGACGAACCGGATGAAATCACACAAAAAGCTGCCGAGCTTATGGGACGCCTGGATCAGCTTGTGCCCGTGCTTGAACCGACACAGCTGGACGAGCCGGAACCTGACCACAACCTTGTGAAGATGGTTGATGAAGCAATGGCGATGGGCGTTGATACTGACTGGAACTCCGATAAGGAATCTCCGTTGTCTTTCGATACTGAAAGTCCCCAGCCCAGCGCCGAGCACCGGGAGGCCCTGCTGGTGCTGGATGATACCACCTATCTTCATGTTCAGCCCTGTGACACCGGATGGGATTACACGCTCTACGATGTAGCGACCATGAAGCAGCTGGACGGCGGCCAGTTGGATGGGTTGAACATGGGCCGCTGTATAGCAGTCAACCACATCTGCGAGGACCTGGGGATGGGTGACAAGTCCATCAAATATGCTCCGCTGTCCATGATCGAAACTTTACAGGAGGTCGCCTACCAGCATACCATAGAAGCTACCGCCACCCAGTTGCCAGATGTTCAGGAGCAGGCATTGGACACATATCCCATGCCAGACCCGACGCTGACCCAGAATGATCTGGAGAAGTGTGGCTACTTGGACGGCGATCTTCTGCCCCTCTCCAAAGAGCGAGCCTACGAGCTGATGGAGCGCGACCTAACCGTTTACATCATCCAGGATGGCACCCCTGAGATGGCCTTTGACACCACCGATCTGGACGCCCATGACAGCATTTTTGCTGTATCCTGTGAGGAATGGGAGCAAAGCTCAGAATTTCATGCTTTGGTCAAGGATCGTGTGAACCATCAGGAGGAACGGGAGCAGGCATTTCTTGACCATCAGGGCGATTGTTTTGCTATCTATCAGGTGGGTCACGATGACCCCTTGAATGTGCGATATATGAATCTCGATTGGCTGAAATCCCACAATCTTTCTGTGGATCGTAGTAACTATGACCTGATTTATACTTCCCCTCTGAATGATTCTGGCAGTATAATGGAAAAAGTGGAGAAGTTGTATGAGCAGTTCAATCTTCAAAAACCGGTAGATTACCATAGTCCATCTATGAGTGTCAGCGATATTGTTGCTATTAAGCAAAACGGTATTGTCTCATTCTATTATTGCAATTCCATTGGTTTTTCTGAAATTCACAATTTCATACCGCCTAAATCAATGGCTGAACAAATCGCTGCGGCTGCGAGACACGCCCAACAAATTTCTCCTTCCGCCTCTATGCAGCATAATCGATCGGATATGGAGAGATAGAATGCGACCGAGAAAACCCACTGCGTAGGCTGTGGGACAAGCACTAGCACAATGAAGGAGTGAGTGTAAAAGATGAATAATATCCTAACTTTTGAGGAAACAAACCTGCTTTGTATCTACAATACTGGCAGTCGCACCGGGCTGATCGACGCTCTGACTGAGATGCGCGATGAGCTTTTGCCGGAGGAGGAAACCGAACTGCGGGAGCTGACGGACAGTGCCCTCTCCAAACTCCGGTCCATGACCGATGACGAGTTTGCTGCACTGGAATTGTATCCGGATTTCGATGAGTAAAGGCAATGTATAGTGGTTTACACACTCATCCATGGAGAAGAATAGTTAGTAACCAACCTTAGGTCTAAGCCGCCCACCCAAAATGGAATAGAAAACCCCCGGAGTTGCGACCTCCGGGGGTTTTTGTATCCTATGGATACTCTCATCATTTTTCCTATTGACATAATAGCATATCCTAAGTATCTTTTCAAGTCAGGTTCAAGTTTATTTCTATAAGAAAATCGTAAGATATGTATATATCGATTTTTATATGATTTGCACAAGTAGATGGAAATAATATCATGTATTTTCATATATTGACGTATTCTGTTTTTTTTGATTATAATGGAAATACAATAATTACTTCTATTTCAAGTTTTATTCTTAAATGGAAAGGAGCTTAACGATGACTAGTTTAAAAAGATTGCTAGGAAGCAGTATGGCATGTTGTATCATTTTGGCCTCTCTGATCTTTGCAAATGCAGTAGAAGAGACGAAATATGTTGCACAAATCGACCCCGTCCATGCAAGTCTGTCTGGACTTGCGGCCAACAGCACATCACAATTGGAACTGACCATCGAGCCACAAAATACACAATATGAGCATGGATCTTCCATTGACACAAAGGTTTCTGTGAAATGGGATTCGGAAAACTGGGACACAACTTTAGACGGAATTATATTGGTATATAATAACAACAACGATATCACGTTAATTGGTTCTGCTTGCGGATACAATGGGTCTTCAGAAATTGAAAGAAACTTTATCGGCATTGATTTTATGTATAATATCAATTCTGGTGAATGTATCGCTACTGCAAGTTATAACATTGGGGACCCCGATGAGACAACTGTGGAGTTTGGAAACAATGGAGTTATTTTCAATAACGCAATGAGTTTCCTCGCGGAAACCCTTGAAAAAGAGAGTGAAAAGCAAGAACGCATTTCTGAACAATCTCCAGAAGATGAACCAATTATGCCGGCGATTGATGATGGTTTGTACACATATTTCGTGCAAACCGACAACAACGCTACTGTAACCGTGAAAATGTGGGGCGCACGAGAACTTTTGGTTAGCGGATCGCGTGTGGCAAGCGCTTCTGTAAAAGGCAATCTCAACAACGCCAAACGAGTAATTTTGCAGGAAGAACCGAGTGCGTGGGCAGTGGCAGCTACCAATTGTAATATGCGATTTGGCGGTTCCACCGAGGTTCGATTCAGTAACAGTGAGATGAAGCCAAAGAGTGAATCGCAGAATATATCGTTTTCGATTCCTCTGCCCGCGGGACAGTCATATACTGTAAATTGGACAACAAGTTCTATCGATACGATTATGGGTAATAATGATAAAACGGTAGAATGGCAAGTTTGGGATGTCAATGGAATTGATGAACTTTTGAATACATCGTCAACATCTGGTGCCGGATTCCAAGATATGTTCTATTGTGTGCCCAGTTCGGTCCCGCCCGGAAGCTCTAAAAATTTTACATTAGCAGGAAGAGCTTATATTGGTTATCATCACCTTTATATAGACTCAACGGGACAGATGAACAACAAGACAAAATATTTTGAAGCCGCAGGAAGCACCACTTTGCGTCTAGTAAATCCGGCATGAAGAAGTATAAATACATCGTTGTTGTGTTTGCTTTTCTCTTGATTGGCGTATGGTTTGGGCACTCTCTTCCATTTTCCACACCAGATTATCAGAAAACTACCGAAATTTTTCTGAAATCCAGTGGTTGGGAACCGATTGAATCGGATTGGAAGGATAAAATTAACTGTATGACGCTGGATAATTTTTCTGGCGCATGGATTGCTGCGAAAGATTCGCTATACACTATTCCTGGATTTAGCGACCCCTTGAAAGATGCCTATGTTGAAATTGCTGGTAATTGGACGTCGGAACAAACTGGAGATGTGACATTTTATCAGCTATCGGTTCGAGATACAACGGGAATTCTTTCAGAAAATGAAAACACAGCAATTCAATGTATGATTGCGTATTATCAGGATCAGATTGCTATGGCAAGAATCTATCTGGATATCAATACAGGATCCGTGACGAAAGAATTTTATCAATCGTCTTTCGTGAACGGATGGCCTGTTACCGTAGATCGGACACAAATCAAAGCAGCAATTCACGAACTTGAACAATACAGCGTTAGTCTGAACCAGAGTCATGCTTAAATGAAAAGTAAATGATAAAAATCCCTGCCTGACGGCAGGGGTTTTTTTATCATTTTGGTGGTTAAGAACATACCGGCGAACAGTAGAACTCGGTTCGGTTTTCTTTTCCATCTTCCAGCTTGCAGTAAACGAAGGCACGAGAAAACTCCGAATAGATCGCAGTGGTGCAGTCCTCCCCATATTGCGCCTTAGCGGCCTCAGCAAGAGTGTCAAAGCTTTGGCCGAGGAAAGTGTGGGTCGGCGAAAATGAGAGCGCCAAGTTCTGGACAACCGTACTACATGGCCTGAAAAACCGGGGCGTAGAGAATATTTATGTGATTTTTCTGGTTCACTGCCTATGCCGTGTGATTTTCTCCAGCATCCGATGTGGAAAGACCACGATTATGCACTTACGCAGGTATTTTATCCTCAAACACCAATAGAAATCGGAGATTATTTCCTTTCTCTGTTTTTACAGGAGGATGTAAGATTTAAAATCTGCAAAAACTGTGGCCGCTATTTCGCAGTCATGGGAAAATCTAAACGTGAATATTGCACGCGCATTGTTGAAAATTCCCGCACATTGCGAACCTGCATGAATATTGGTGCAGCCCGGTTATATAACAGCACTCGTGCTCAGCATCCAGCAAGGAAAGCCTATATGAAGGTATATAAGACACTCAATTCCCGTATGAGAGCCAACCGTATGACCAAGGAAGCATTCACCTTGTGGTCCGCAGAGGCGCGTAAAAAGCGAGATGATTGTATTGCTGAACGTATTACATTAGAACAGTTTCAGGAATGGCTGAGTTCACATTAAAAATATTTTTTAAATAGACAACGCCCGACACAGAATTATAAGGTTCTGTGTCGGGCGTTATTGCACATGAAGCATATAATGTACAAGATGTACAAGAAGTATGCACATGAAGTAAAGTTAGCGTTCCGTATTTTTGTCTTTGGATCGGGAGTAGTCGTGTGTCTGACTTGCAGAAAGTGAAGCTTCTTTGAGGATATCAGCCATTCGCTTCTTCTCAGGTTTTGAACGCTCTAAAGACGGGGTCCAGGTTTTCTCAAGCTGCCTCTGAAGATAAGAAACTAAAGGAGAAAGCTCCTGTTCCCGATCAAACGCTTCCAAGGCTGCATAATAAGATTTTCGATCTTGCTCATGTATGACGATGGGCGGGTGTTCATGCAGGATCAAAAAGTAATTCATCAGCAATCGACCGGTGCGGCCATTTCCATCGGCAAACGGATGAATGTTCTCAAACTTTGCATGAAAATAGGCCGCTGCCATCAGGGCGTTTTTATTGTCTACGTCCTGCAATTCATCTAGCAGTTCATCCATTTCTTCGGCCACATCAGAAGCCGGAGCACCGGTTTCATCTCGGCCTGTTACATAATCTCTATGCTTATATTCACCTGGACGCTCCCCGAGTTGATATCTTCTGGTATCATAGGTGTTTTTGGTCAGTCGCTTTTGTATCTGCTTTACAAAATCTTCGGTCAAAGGCATTCTTTGATCGAAAGCCGTTAAAATTGCCTCAAATGCCTCTTTTGAATTGCGGATTTCAAATAATGTTCGCAAATCCCCTGTATAACTCGTTACGGTATCGTTGGTAAAAATCTCTCGTGTATCATAGTAGGTGATGCTATCGTTTTCGATTTTTCCAGAGTGATAGGCAAAATGGATACCGTATGAACTTAATATAGCGGACAGCTCATTTGCATTTTGTATTCGCTGATTTTTCCACCAGTCACAGATTTTCGAGTATTCCATTTGAATCCCTTCTTGCCTCTTTTATCGACTTTTACAACTTTTTTAAGAAGTTCTTTTTTAGCTTACACAGCACCGGTTTATAGGTACGGTTGGTTTCTTCGATCTCCTCGCGGAACACTTCCATCACCAGCACCACTTCCCTATGGTCGTGAACACGTACCATGACCAGATCGCCGGGTTTGATACGGGAGCGGCGCAGCGCCTTGGGGATATGCCAGCAATAACACGCCTTGGGGTTGAGAATATACTGCCCATTGCGTTTGCGAAAATGGCAGGCCCGTATGGTATTGGCTGATTTTTTCATCCTCATCCTCTGCTTTCTTTGAATCGGTTCACACTTGACAAATACGGGGGTTTTGAGTATAATAAATACCAATAAACGGCGGCCTGGGCTAGAGGCGGTCGTTCCTGTTTCGATTTTAGGTCGATGAAACGCCGCTCTCTTAACTGGGGGCGGTTATTTTTTTATTATATCATATCGTCCTTGCCATGTCATAAGTTTTTACGATTTACCCAGATCATACTACCACAAGGCCCGGAGCAGAATTATAGATTCTGTACCAGGCCTTGTCTTATAATTTGACATCTTCCGAATAAGCCTGGGCTCGTTTAATCCATTGATTAAACACCTCATAATCAATATACGATGCTTCTAGCTTCCGACGCATATCTTGGAAGTCTTCCAGAAACAAACACAAAGGATTGTTTGCATTGGCTATGGGGTCATTTCCCTTAAATTTTATAGAACAGGACCATTCCTTACTGTGAGGTGTACGCTGTACATCGATTTCAAAACGGATATTTTCTTTCTTATTCAATCTATAAAGCACTGAAATGAAATCCGAAAGACTTCCCATTTCAGCGTCAGCGTCCTGATAGCCCATCAGTTTTTCTGGAGATGTATTTAAAATATTTGCGATGGAAGTAACCATCCCAATGGACGGCTCGATTTCACCGCTTTCGTATTTTTGAACCGTACGCATTGTCTTGTTTAGACGTTGGGCTAGTTCTGATTGGCTTAAATGTGCTGCCTTGCGCGCTGCCTTAATTCTTTTACCGATTTCATTGGTTTTTAACTCAGATTCCTGATATATATTATGCAGCATTTCTATCATTCCTTTAATAGTTTCATGGTTCTACACCAAGCAATTCTTCCAAGGATGGAAGTCCAAGGGAGTGTCGTATTAACAATCTAAGATAGATCGGGCAGCCTCCACGTGCTTCCCAGTTTTGCACGGTTCGGCATGGGATAGCAAAGCGATCGGCAAATTTCTTTTGAGAAAGACCAGAGATTGCACGCAGCGAGCTAATCGGACACCTGATCTCGTTGTACAAATCTTGCAACACCCCTGTACTATGATCAAGATCTCCAGGGTCAAATCCCTTGATGTTATTACACTCCGGCCTTAATAGCCAGCGTGCACGGAAAATATCAAACGGCAATTCATCAGCAGACCGAACAAACTCAGAATAAGTCGCATATGTCATGATATTTCTCCTTTTACAATAAGAAGCGTTCTTTTCTCTATTTAACGCTTTTATCGTATTACCTATCAGAGTATATGTCAAGATACATAGTCATTCCTTTTTGTGTTCGTCTATTTTCCCAGTCCAGCCGCAGGAACAGTGAAAAACATCCCCATGCCCTTCATTGTCGCAGATTGCGCCGCAGCGCGGGCATTTCACATCCGCAAACATCAATTCCGGTGGTGGCGTTTCCACTTTTTCAAAGCGGTATTGCTGCGTCACGTCCGGGTATTTCTCCCGGTCCACCTCACTGGCAAACATGTCATAGGGCCGGACATAATACCCAAAATCGCCGTACAACGCTTGATACACGACCATCTTTTCGCCGGTTTCGGTATGCGTCGCGATATGCGCCACTCTGTACATATTTCCTTTGAAATGCCGGTAAAGGCCAGGTGTGATCTTTCGCATGGTTAAGCCGCTTCTACGGGGTCTCAGAGTCAATGCGGGTTCTCGGAGCCAATTCCGCCACCCGTCAGACCCTTTCCTCAAAATCCCACACTCGCATTCCGAATTTCTCGTGCAATCCCCACATTCAAACAGACTGTAAAGGAAGCTTCCAAGTTCATCGTCGTTCATTTTTCGGATTATATCCCCACGTGACGGTGTTTCATGCTCGCATGGCCCAAATCCGCAAACATTCGCTTCGCTTTCGTCTCCTCCATACCGGCAAAGGCCATTGCCGCGATAGTAGATACAAGGCATTTCAAGACTCATTGTTGTTCTCCTTGTATTATAGAGTAGTAGTTTTTAAGGCCCCTCTCCAAGGGCTGTGCTACACTGTAAGGGATGCTGTGGATTGGTGCGATTCTCCTACCACAAGATGGTTCCTGAAAGGTTCCAACCACAGCCCTTTGCAGTTTTGTTAATCAGTTAAATACCGCCAGACGGTTTATGTGGAACAAGGTTACAAAAGCAAAGTGTTCTGTGGAACAGCATTACAAATTTACCGTTGGAGGTTTTAGAAATGGTAGTTTCTGTTGGTATTGATGTGGCAAAGGACAAGCACGACTGCTTTATTCAGAGTTCGGAGGGTGAAGTGCTTGCAGATGTGTTTACCATTTCCAACAATATGGATGGATTTCACACACTGCTGGAGAAAATCCAGGCCTGCACCGCATCCCAGGACAAAATAAAGGTAGGGCTTGAGGCTACGGGACATTACAGCTACAATCTGCTTGGATTTCTTCTTGACAACGGTCTGGCCACCTATGTCTTGAATCCCTTACGCACGAACCTCTACCGGAAAAGTCTCAGCCTGCGAAAGACCAAGACCGACCATGTAGATGCTCGAACCATTGCTGCTATGCTGTTATCCGATGTGGGCCTCAAACCCTACACGAATACAGCATATCACAATGAGGAACTAAAGTCACTCACCAGATACCGTTTTGACAAGGTAAAAGAACGAGCAAAACTGAAAAGCTCAATTTCCAGACTGGTTTGCATTCTCTTCCCTGAACTGGAGAAGCTGGTGTCCTCTCTCCATTTGGCGACTGTCTATGCTCTGCTGGAAGAGTTTCCAGGTGCCAAACAGATTGCCAAGGCACACCTGACAAGGCTCAAATCCCTTCTGGAGAATGCCTCCAAAGGACGCTATAAGCGGGATATGGCTGTGGCAGTTCGGGATGCGGCACGAAACTCCATTGGTTCTAAAATGCCTGCCAAGTCCTTGGCGTTACAGCACACCATCCGTCTCATCCAGGAATTAGATACCGAGATTGACGAGATTGAAGCAGAAATTGAGGCCATGATGGAGGAAATCCATTCTCCCATCACCACCATTCCAGGTATTGGCTGCCGCATGGGTGCCATGATCCTGGCAGAGGTTGGGGATCTCTCTCGCTTCGACTCCTCAGACAAGCTGTTGGCTTATGCCGGAATGTCACCGTCTACTTACCAATCCGGACAGCTCAAAAATTGCTACCCGCACATGGAGAAACGAGGTTCCCGATACTTACGCTACGCTCTTTACAATACTACTAAGTATGTCTGTCTTTGGAATCCAACCTTTGCCGCCTATCTCGCTAAAAAGAGGGCCGAGGGTAAGCACTACAATGTTGCCATCTCCCACGCTGCCAAGAAGCTGGTGCGGCTTATCTTTGCCATGGAGAAATCCAAGCAACCCTATCGCTCAGCAGCCTGAGTGACACCACTTGAATAGCCGCCCAGTAGGGGTCTGACAAGACCTCAGCTTTGCTATGCCCTTTTTGAACCATCTCCGGTTGACCACCACTTGACCACCACCATTCATTTTAGGGGTTGACTTTTAATAGTTAATCTTTCAGCATAGTGTAGTGTTCTTCCATCAAAGGTATGTCTTGACTTCGTATTCGTACAGATATGTGATCGGCATACCGGTCACTTGCTCGGCTTTGAGCCGCAGCTTTTCATAGGCATAGTCCTCATCGACCTTGGCGCGCATCCATTTCTGCGCCAGTTCATCAGTCAGGGGCAGGGCCGCGACGGTGTTTTTCTTTACTTTTTGCTATGGTGACGCATCCACTCGTCAAAATCTCGCCGGTGACGACAGTATGAAATCACATTGTGGCCTGCCGTTGTGTTACGCACCCACACCCGAATTGCTGCCTGCACAGCGACACCAAATACGTAGATCACCAAGATCAGCAGCACCAATGCGCCGATAGCCATACTAATACCATTCAGCAGGAGCAGTATAGGGTTAATCCGTTCGATCATCCTCCACCCCCTCCCTTAAAGCCTATCCTCATCAGCCCACGGAAGTTCTTTTCCGTTTTTGTAGCACCAGCCCTTGTTTTCGTCAAAATGGATATATTCCGGATGCTTGATCTCGTGAGCAAGCTCACAGACGACGTTGTCATCGGAAAAGAAAAACTTTCCATCTTCTTGACTGATACAATAACCGTTGCCGTTGTAGATAATTTTCATTTTGTTTTCCTCCTTGCTGCATGTAACCCTCTTTCCTATGTTTATTATATCATTAAATAGAGTATACGTCAATAGAGTATATAATATAACTTTAAATAATATGTACCCCGATACTACAACACCAGGGAGGCCCGTTTCATAAACACATTGATCTGTATGGTATTAAAATGTATACATTTTAATATATAAGACTTTTCCTCTTATAAAAATATCAAAATCTATACATTATTCTTTTTAAGATAGCTTATTTCTTATCTTTACATTTTGATACCTTTGCCGTACAATAAATCCAGCAAAGGGGGATTTCACATGGCAGTTTATGGTTATCACCGCACCAGCACCACCGAGCAGCACCTGGATCGCGGCGTCCGGGCGATTCGGGAGTTTTGCGCCGCGCGGGGTTGGGAGCTGGCCGACCTATATACCGACCAGCAGACCGGCCGCCACTTCGACCGGCCGGAATACCGGTTTATGCGCCGCCGCCTGCTGCCGGGAGATGTGCTCATTTTATCCGAGCTCGACCGCCTAGGCCGCAACAAGGAAGATACCTTAAAAGAGCTGCGGTATTTTCAGGAGCGCGGGGTGCGGGTGATGATTTTGGAAATCCCGACCACCCTATTGGACGATTCGGCGCTTGATGACCAGATGGCCAACCTCATCTTGCAGACGGTCAATCAGATGCTGATTGAAATGTATGCCGTGTTTGCCCAGGCCGAAATGGAAAAACGGGAAAAGCGTCAGCGGGAAGGCATCGAAGCGATGAAGGCCCGCGGCGATTGGGCACGGTATGGCCGGCCGCGCAAGCTGGACCTTGCCACTTTTGGCGAGGCATACGAAAAAGTAAAGGCCGGTCAGATACGCCCGACTGACTGCATACGGCAGCTTGGACTTACCAAACCGACCTATTACCGATATAAAAAGGAATGGACACAACTACAAAAATCGTCTCTTTAAATTTGTAGCCACAAAATACAAAGACCTTCTGCGTTATACAGAAGGTCTTTTATTATTGCACACGATGTACACGAAGTATAAGAAGTACAAGATTTTTCTTGTAAAATGCTCCCACCTCTATTGACACACACGATGCACACGATGTACAATAAGTACAAGAAGTATAAGAAGTATAAATTTGTCTGTTTGGGAGGGTAAACATATGCAAACCAAAAATCAACAGACCATTACCTCTTTTGAGGCGTCGCCGCTCGGTGAGCTACGCCGTCACTTACGGGACACACTGGCAATGTATGGCGTACATCAATCAAATGATCTTCCCGATTCACTCAGATCCTTGCACTCAGCATGGATTTGGGAGGATGCCCCGGAGATGCAGTATTCGATTGATATCGATACCGTGTTCCGCATCGCGGACTACATTGGTATTCACCCACAAGAGTTGCTATTCGGAAACCCGAAAGGTGAGTCGCTGCGGGCGTTGGCTAAAAAGATGGAGCAGGCCACCCAAGGCAAAGCATGTGTCACTGGTTTGAGCAAATCGGGCCTATGCGGAGCTGCTCAGTATTGTAATGCACCTTTTGACACTCCCCATGCCTAAAGGCAGGGGATTCTCGGTTCAGCGACCGTTGCCCAAATGGGTCTTACATAGTCTCCCCGAGCGTAACTTCGGGCGTGTCCCACCCTAGTATGTAGGTCACGCCAACAGGCGCAGACCTTCTTTTAAGATGTTTACAGCAGCGTTGCGATCACGGTCATGCACCGTGCCACACACTGGGCAAGTCCATTCCCGAATAGACAAATCTTTTGTGCCAGACCATTGAGCACCGCAAGCGGAACATATCTGCGAGGATGGATAGAATCGGTCTACCGTGACAACCACTTTTCCATACCACTTTGCTTTATACTCCAACTGTCGCCGGAACTCACCCCAACTTGCATCAGAGATAGATCGGGCCAGATTGTGGTTGCGCAGCATGTTCTTTGGAGCCAAGTCCTCAATGGCAATCAGGTCATAATTCCTGACCAGTTTCGTGGACAGTTTGTGCATGGTGTCATTCCGTTGATTGAATATCTTCTCGTGGAGCCGTGCTACTTTAACCCGTGCTTTCTCCCAGCGATCGCTCCCCTTTGTTTTTCGGGAGAGCTGCCGCTGGAGACGGGCAAGTTTCTTCTGGCTCTTACGCAGATAGCGATGTTTCGGATGTTCCACCCCATCGGAAGTGATTGCGAATGATTTAAGGCCCATGTCAAGACCAACAACGGCACCAGTAGAGGGCAATGGCTCCATCTCTACATCGGTACAGCAGATAGCAACGAAGTATTTCCCGCTGGGATTCTGAGATACAGTAGCGGAAAGGATACGACCCTTAACCTCTTTGGAAATGCGGCATTTCACAAGGCCGAGTTTCGGGAGCTGGATACACTTCTCGACTATTTTGATATTGGCACCGACACACTTGCTTTTATAAGAATTCCGGCGGTTCTTCTTGCTCTTAAACTTCGGGTATCCGGGTTTCTCGCCTTTTTTCACTCGGCGAAAAAAGTTCTGGAATCCAGTATCAAGGTCACGGATGGAGGATTGCAGGGCGGTGGCATCTATTTCTTTCAGCCAGGGAAGTGCTTTTTTCAGAGAGGTCATGTCTCTGGCGCACGCATAGTAGTTCATAGTGTGTCCGTCCAGTTCATAGACCGCTTTGCGCTGGGCAAGGTAATGGTTCCAGACAAAACGGCAGCAGCCGAAAGTACGCTGGATCTGATGTTCCTGCGCGCGGGTGGGATACAAACGGAACTTATATGAATACTCCATTTTCCCACCTCCCTACACAGTTTTCTGGTTCTCGATGTATTTCTTGATTGCGGACAGCGACGCGCCGCCAACGGATGAGACAAAGTACGAGTTCGTCCACAAAGACGGAATCCGTGACCGCAGCCATGGGAATTCTTCCCGCAGGATTCGGGATGTTGACCCTTTGATTAACTTGACGGCCCTGTGAATGCCGAACTGAGGGTCTACCTCAATCAGCAAATGCACATGGTCTGGCATGACTTCCATCTCGATGAGTTCAAAACCGTGTTCAGCACAAACAAGCTGAACCAGTGATTTTATCCGAGTATCGACCCCATCGACCAAGACCTTACGGCGGTATTTTGGACACCACACCACATGGTATTTGCACGAATAGACCACATTGCAATTACTTTTGTATTTCATAGATATATTATACAACAATCAGTTATCTAATACAATAGAAAGGGGAGACCGCTTATATCCCCATACCTGAAGGAAGGGGTTTTACGCCACTATTTGATAAATGTTGTATTGCCTGCCCCTCTCCCTGTAACGGTCGCTGCGGCTGGCTGGAAGATGCACCGTAACGCATCCTCGTGAGTGTGATACACATGAAGTACACAAAGTTTGCACATGAAGCATAAGAAGTACAAGGCTTTGTCGAATCATATGTGCAAACTTTTCTTGACGCACAACATGCACAAGAAGTATAATAAGTATATGAAGTACAATATGTACAAAAAGGAGAAATCATGAAAGTATATGTGATCGCAAATCAAAAGGGAGGCATTGGCAAAACCACAACTGCTACCGCCCTGGCATCCATCCTGGCAGAAAGAGGCTATCGCACCTTATTCATTGATGCGGACAAACAAGGTAACAGCTCAGATACCTACCGCGCCGACATTGAGGGCGTTCCAACCCTGTATGATGTATTGCTAGACGATGATCGCATTCCTTTGGCCGACGCTATCCAGGCCACGCTCTGCGGCGATATTGTGGCATCCGACCCCCTGCTGCGCAAAGCCGATAAAATTTTATACGATGACGTCGAAGGGCTGTACCGCTTGCAGGACGCCCTCCAAAACTTGAAGGGCTACGACTATGTGGTGATTGATACCAACCCGTCCATTGACGCCATGCTCAAAAGCTGTCTGATCGCTTGTGATGAGGTCATCATCCCGATCACAGCTGACCGCTATGCCCTGCAAGGTCTTTCCCAGCTCCATGAGATGATCCAGGCTATCAAGCGTCGGCAAAATCCTAATCTGAAAATCGCCGGACTGCTGCTGGTTAAATACGACCGCCGTACCAATTTGAGCAAGGAAGTCAAGGAATCTCTGGAACGACTAGTAGATCATCTGGACACTCGCCTATTCCATACTAAAATCCGTGAGAGTATCCGCGCGCGTGAAGCGCAAGCCAAGCGCCTAATGTTGATTCAATATCAGAAAAATTGCACTACTGCTGCAGACTATGAGCATTTTGTCGATGAGCTTTTGAAGGGAGAATAAAATTTATGGCTAGAAAACGTTCCAGTTCCTTTGGAGCGGATGAGGGATTATTCGACAACTTTAGTTCCCAGCCCACACAACAAGTACAAGATCAGCCTCATACACACGAGGTACACGAAGCATATGAAGTGGCGGGAAAAGATATTGTACCTCCTGTGCATATGGCACAAGAAGTACACCAAGTAAAAAAGAGGCTGCCCGGACGGAAGCTGGGCAGCACCCAGGGCAAGAAGGGGCAAAAGCTGCCCCGCATCAACGTGGCGTTCTCAGATGAGAATCATGCGTATCTTACATATATAAGTCGTCGTCGCGGCCTTTCGGCAACGGCATATGTCAACCTTCTTATCGAGGAAGATCGTAGGAAAAAGGATAACGCTGAAATATGGAGTCAATATCTCAGGAGTGAATATTTCATATTGTAGATAATGTCGAAGTGGTTTTCAAATCTGTTTTCAATCCAGCAACAGAAACTGTAACGATGTATCGAAAACCTTCCGGCTCTCCAGATTCTGAATATGTCCTTTATTATGAAACCCCAGAACCTTCTACTTCTGTAACTCCAAGAAAATGGATGACCGATTATCGGCACGTAACTGAACAAGTTTGTAAACCTGTTTCAGCTTGATGTACACGAAGTACAGGACACACATGATGTACAACAGGTATAACAGGTATAACAGACACAAGATGCAGCAGGGAGATTGTAATCCTCATAAAGATCCCGCATGAATCTTTCGCCATGTGACTATACTTGTACTAGCCGCTGATTCATGCTATTATATCAGTAGGCAAAACGATAGTAGTGTCCTTGTTGGCACGCAAAAACCCCTGGTGTAGCCGCACCAGGGGTTTTCTATTCCGTTTTGGGTAAGTAGCTCCGCGCAGCCGAGAAACAGAAACACGAAGTACAAGACACACACGATGTACAACAAGTACAATATGTACAAGATGCGGTAGGGAGATTGTAATCCTCATAAAGATCCCGCATAAATCTTTCGCCATAAGGCTATACTTGCAATAGCCACTGATCTATGCTATTATATCAGTAGGCAAAATGATGAGAGTGTCCATAGGGCACAAAAACCCCCAGTGGTGCAACACTGGGGGTTTTCTATTCCGTTTGGGGTGGGTGGCTTAGGCCCAAGGCTGGCTACCAACTATTCTTCTCCATCCAGCCATTTGCAAATGTAATAGGCGATTATACTTGCCGCAACAGAGAGAAAAAATGATGAGAATATATCCATAGAGCACACCCCCTTCCTCTACCTGGTGTGGGGGCGGTAGCTCATTTAGTATAACAAGAAAGCTATTACTGTGCAACTATGCGCCTTCACTGTTGGAATTGCAATCGCGGATGAGCGAGCAGCTCTGCGCAGCCGAGAACCAGAAACATGAAGCACAAGACCCACATGATGTACAATAGGTACAAGATGCAACAGGGAGGTTGTAATCCTCATAACTATACTTGAAACAGTCAATAATCTGTGCTATTCTATCAGTAGGCAAAACGATGAGAGTATCCATAGGATACAAAACCCCCGGAGGTCGCAACTCCGGGGGTTCTCTATTCCGTTTTGGGTGAGCAGCTCCGCGCGGCCGAGAAACAGAAACACGAAGTACAGGACACACATGATGTACAACAGGTACAACAGACACAGGATGTAGCAGGGAGGGACATCAGATGAAAAAGGGAAAACTGATTGTAAGCACAGCGCTGGCATTTGCCCTGGCGGCCGGGATGGCGGCCGGAGCCGTCGATCAGACCGCGAAAGCGACCACCAGCAAAGTGTTGGTGGACGGCAAGGAGATTTCCTTCACGGCCTACGAGATCAATGACTACAACTATTTCAAGCTGCGCGATATCGCAGCGGCAGTAAACGGCTCTGCCAAGCAGTTTGCAGTCGGCTGGGATGCAGCAGCGAATGCGATCAGCCTGACCAGCAGCACAGCTTATACGCCCGCAGGCGGCGAACTGGAACCGCCGGCAAGCATGGAGAATGCAGCGGCCAAGGAAACCAACAGCGCGGTTTCCCTGGATGGCGCGGCACAGGACTTCGACGCCTACGAGATCAACGACTATAACTATTTCAAGCTGCGTGACGTATGTGCAGCCCTGGATATCGAGGTCGGCTGGGATGCGGCAACGCAGACGATCACCCTGACAACCACCGGCGCAGCCGAGGACGAAGGGGAGCAGCCGACAGAGGAACCCCCGGTTTTGGAACCGACCGCTAGTGGCCACATTCTTAGCCCCGCCATTGACCAGCCGATCGTGCGGCCAGAGGGCGAGAATGTTCAGGATGTGAAGGTTTACGGAAAAGTCTATAAGGGTATGACTCTGATTGCAGGTGCACAGTTAGAGTTCTACGCAGATAAGGAAGCTACTCAGCTTATCGGCACGGCTACGAGCGATGAGAATGGGGAGTATGAGCTGATGCTCCCATTAGACATGACGCTTGATCCGTTTCATATCGGAAAATATAAAGGTCAAATCTGGGTGGAAGCCTATTGGGTAGATGCCCAAGGAAATAAGTATTCAAATGTTGCAAATGCTGCGAAATATAGCTCATTAGGAACTTTCTACGAGTCCAGTATTGAAGCCCGTGGTGGTATTGCAAGTTCAGTTTGGTTGTTGAGCAGCCCCACCAACTGGTAAGCACAAGTAAAAGCAAACGCCGACATGAATTTCATGTCGGCGTTTTTATATCGATCAGAAAAGCAGGAGCCGACACGAAACTGTGTCGGCTCTTTTTGTTTTCATGCCTTGATGAGTAGGCTGACCTTTCTCAATCGTCATAGTGGCCCAGGCAGGAAATAATATAAATCACCTCGCCCTGCTCATAGTAAACAATGCGATTGGTTTCATCAATGCGGCGGCTCCACCAGCCGCTCAGGTTGCCCCGCAGCGGCTCCGGCTTGCCGATCCCCTGATAGGGGCTTCTCTGAATATCCTTTATCAGCGCGTTGATCCGTTTCAGTGTCTTTTTATCTTGTGTCTGCCAATACAGATAGTCACTCCATGCCCGATCCTCCCATAACAGCTTCATCAGTCCACCTCGGTCAAGTCATGCTCGGCAAAATGGGCCTTGCCAGCCTTCACATCTCGCATGATGCTCTCCAAATGCCGGAGATTACTTTCCGAATAAAATGGATCGGCTGTCACCTCAAAGGGAATTCTCTTTTCACGTGTTACTTTTGTTGCAAAAATCGTGAAAGCAGTAGTCATGGAAAGTCCCATAGCCGAACAAACGTCTTCCATAGATTTTTTCAGTTCAGCGTCCATACGGAAATTTACATTTACAGTTTGTGCCATGATTAACACTCTCCTTTCTGTATATATTATAGCATATTGTAATGAAAAAAACAACATTCTTCATTACAAATTCAAGCAGAAGATAATCAGAAGCGGTATTCGCTTTTGTTGAGATAGATATTTTGTAAAAAGGAGTGAGGTCCTAATGAAAATACCATGGCGATGGAAAGAAACGCTAAAACAAAATGTCGCACGCTTTCTGGTCGCCTGTATGATTGTGACCCTTATCCCGACTTCGGTCATCACAATGGCATCTGCCGCTCAGGTCGTTGTCAAGGATGAGGAAGAACTTCGTGAGGCATACGAAACTGTCAGCAATGGCGATATCATTCGTTTATCGAATGATATTCAACTTAGCGAACCGCTGCAATGGGATCGGGATATCAGTATCACCATTGATGGCAGTGAGAATCTGTATAGCATTCTACCGGCTGCTGATTTTCCCACGGCACCGTATGAACAGCAGTTTTTAATCAATATCACAAAAACTGATGTTCATTTTTATCACATCATTATAAATGGTGACGATCGAGTGGGCGGCATCAATATCTATAATGACTGCTCACAGGAACAGAATTACCACTTCGACGCGATGACAGTCAAAAATACTAATCGCGGTGCAGGCAATGGCAGTGGCATTTCCATTTCTTCGTACAGCGACAGTGTGCCGGTGACCAATGGTTTTACGGGCGTGAACTCCACCCGCGTAACTATTGATAATGGAACAATTTTCACCAATAACTATCTCGCTCCTGATGATAGCAGCAGTTTTGGCGCGGCGTTGTATACACGTGGTAATATCCTGGTCAACATCGATGATGCAACCTTCAGTAAAAATACAGCGTGCTCAGGCGGCGCGATCAGCCAGACCTATTCGTACATCACGATGACCAGCCAAACGGTGTTCACCGAAAACCATGCCGGGCAGCGCGGCGGCGCGATCATCTGTAATGGCCCTCTGTTGATGGACGGCACGCAGATCTCTGGCAATACATCCGACCAGTTCGGCGGCGCGATCTTTGTTGCGGCGCATACGGGCAACCATGGTCAGGTGATCATGAAGAACGGCGCGTCGATCACGGGCAATACCGCGAACAGCGCGGGCGGCGGTATGTACATTTCGGACGAAGCCGAGGTTTATCTGGATGAAGCATCGAACGGCCAGCCGATTTCTGTCACAAATAACCGTGTGCCCAGTGCAGGCGGGGCAGACAATGAGAAGAACAATATCTTTGTTGCGGCAGTTGGCGCAAAGCTGTATGTGGCGTCGGCGCATACAAAGGGCGAGATCGGCGTTTCCACGCAGAACCCGTATAAGAGCGAAGATCTTGTCTGGTCTACCACGACAGAAGCACTGAACACAACTCCGAACGGCTCTGCCAAGGGTCTGAATGGCTGTTTGCAGCGCATGGGTGTGGCTACCTATCAGCCGTACAGTATCCAGACCAATTTCACGGAAGATCAGTATGCCCTGTTCGTTTATGACAGTGAAGTGTATCAGCTCGTGAAATCCACGACCGGCAACGACGCAATCATGCTGACCTACGGCGAAGCAGCGATTGTTTTCGATCTCAATCTGCCCGGTCAACCGGCTGAGGTCGTTGAAAAAGTTGCAGCCGGATCGGTAATTAAGGTGCCGGATGTACAAGATCAGACGGTCGGAAATACCAAATTCACCTTCCTGGGCTGGTATACGGAAGCGGAAGGCGGCCAGAAGGTTACAACGGTAACGGGCCAAGAGGCCGGAGTTGTCGTGTACTATGCGCACTGGAAGGTAGAAAGCGCCGGTGGTGGCAGCGGCGGTGGCAGCATTGGTACAGGCTCGCTGCGTATCGTGTATTTCGACCAGAATACTGGCAGCGGTGGTTTGACATCCGCTTATATCCTTGCCGGTGACTTTACGATTACCATCTATGACGATGAAGGTAATTCGGAAGAAAAGACGGTCACACTGCCGTTTGCATGGCCGGAAGACCCGGCGCGCAAGGGGTATGACTTCAAGGGCTGGGGTGATACGCCGGATGCGACTACACCGGTCAACACCAATGTTATCCCGGATAATGGCGAAACCCTGTTTGCGATCTGGGAGGCGCATACTCATACGCTGACCTGGGACGCCAATGGCGGCCAGGGCGGAACGACAACAACGCAGAAGTACGACGAATTGATCGTACCGCCTGCCCAGGAGCCGACACGCGAAGGTTACACCTTTGGCGGCTGGTATATTGACCAGAAATGTACCGTGCCGATGTCCGGCGATATGACTGTAACCGGCGACCAGACATTCTATGCGTCCTGGTTGTCCGAAAAGGTTATCGTTACTTACTATGACAGCCGGGAAGGGACCTCCGTTGTCGGTACACAGGAATACAACTATGGCGATGTACTGAATCCGTTAGGACCGATCACCAATACGTCCGGACAGACCTTTGTACGGTGGGAAACAGAGGATGGCCAGGAGGCAACCGGCATTGGAGAACTGAACAATGCAGTTTTGACCTACCACAAGGGCAATAATGGTGATGATGTATCGTCGGCAGATGGATATTGGGTGCTGGATCTCTATGCAGTATGGGCCGAAGAAACCACCGACTATATTGCAACGATCAAGTGGAATGACCTCCAAAATAACGATGGATGCCGCCCGCAGTCGGTCAAGCTGGGGCTGATTAGTTCGGTCAATAATCGTTTGGTGGGCGAAGCCACGGTCCCGGATGATGGCACAGATGTACAGACGTATACGTTCACTGATCTGCCTATCACGACCGCAGATACGTCTGTTGAAAAGATCACATACAGCGTATTCCTGTTGGGATATACGGACGCAGATGGCACATACCGTGAGATCAAGGATACCGCAGCATCTTCCGGTGAGATCATCGGTTCGACCTCATCGAATTATGATGATGCTGTATTTACGACATATCGCTATGCCATCAATAACTATACCACCGGTGCGACGGCAGCCGAGTATTCCGGCTCCATCTTCCTGGATCACGATCTCATCACCACCGGCGATGATATTCAGTTCAGCATCCAGTGGGAAGATGAAAGCGATAACGACGGTAAGCGTCCGGGAGCTGTCACGCTGGTTTTGTACGCGGATGAAATCAAGGTAAAGGATAATCCGCTGCACAATTCGGACACAGGTGTTGTTAGTGCATCGACCTCGAATTGCAAGGTTTCTGACGATGGCAATGTGTGGACGTATACATTTGAGGACTTCCAGAAATATAATGCTGGACAGGCAATCAACTATACCGTCGCAGTTACCAATCCGGACGAAACCACGAAATTCGACCTGAACGATTACTCTACGACGTATCTGAACAGCAAAAACGATGCAGTAGGCGATGCAAATGGCGCGATTATTTCCCGTGCAATCGAGTTAACGGATAAGACTGTAACGATTACATGGGATGATGAATCGAACCGTGATGGCATCCGCCCGGAAAATGTAGTCGTTACCCTATCGGCCTACCAGTGGAATAACAAAACATACCGCTGGGAAGAAATCATGGTTGATACCGCCGATGTAACGGGAGCCGATGATGAGGACACTTGGAGCTATACCTTTGAAGATGTAAAAAAATTCAATGGTGGCCAGGAGATTATCTATAAAGCGGCTATTACATCGGATCTCAATGCTCATATCCCGGTTGGTGCGAATCGCTACACGGCAGTGGCAAATGAGCTGGACATTGTAGTTTCCCATGATTGCAATGTAAAAAATGTGCCCGTTACCATTGAATGGGATGATGCGCAGAACACGGATAATATTCGTCCGTCCACAATTATTGTGCAGCTATACGCTGATGGCGTGCCTTTGGAGGGTGCCGCATATGCTCACCTTTTAAGTGGCAATCTGACAGCCGATACATGGGAGTACACGTTTGAGAATTTGCCTGTAAACCGTGCCGGTGAAGAAGGGCAGGAAATCGTGTATACCATTGCTGCTGAAGAAGCGGTTGAGGATTCTCTGTACGGGACATATATCTCCACTGCAAACGGCGAAGAAGAAGAAATTGTCCGTTACACGGCCAGCTACATGAGCGCAGCCGGAGAAACTACGGATGATCTCACCGAATCGGCGTATCCCTATGTGAAATTAACCCATGGAACGGATCAAGGTACGGTCAATCTGTATGCCA
The DNA here is from genome assembly GCF_900604335.1 of Intestinibacillus sp. Marseille-P6563. NCBI lineage: Bacteria > Bacillati > Bacillota > Clostridia > Eubacteriales > Butyricicoccaceae > Intestinibacillus > Intestinibacillus sp. Marseille-P6563. Next base: position 43,810 of record NZ_UWOD01000003.1, read on the forward strand.
GCTGGCATGATGACCAGAACCGCGACGGTAAGCGACCGAGCAGCATTCAAGTGGATCTGTACAAGCAGGTCGGCAGCGAAAAGACATTTATCCAGACCTACACGGTAACAGCTGGGCGGGATAATTCGTGGACATACACGGTAAAGGGCTTGCCGCTGAACGAAGATGGCCAGAAAATTACCTATCTTGTTGATGTCAACGAGGATTTCCGTCAGCAGCTTGAAAAGAGTGGCTATACCTGTTCGATGGAAGGTAACACGGTCCATCTGTACTATACGCCGTCTGTGGGCTATGTTACTGGTCATATCAACTGGAACGATAATGGCAACAATGACAACCTGCGGCCGGACAGCGTAACTGCTACTCTGTATGCGAACGGCAAATCCACCGGGCAGACGCTTGAGCTGAACGCAGATAATGACTGGACGCAGACCTGGAAGGACGTTGATAGCTACTACAACAACAACGGTACCACCGGCACACCGGTCGTCTACACGATTGTTGTTGATGTGCCGGACGGCTACACGGTCAGCTATACGCCAGAGAGCACCACGACGGTCGATCCGCAGACCATCAACATTGACCTTGCTCATGGAGTAGATCAGCAGGCCCTGGAAGGCGCGATTTACTGGAATGATAGTGGCAATCAGGATGGCAAGCGACCGGATAGCGTAAATGTTCAGCTTTATGCGAATGGCGAAAAGGTTGTAGGAAAGACTGCTGATGTCACCGGCGAAGGAGATATCTGGACAGTCAATTTCTCCGGCCTTGACAAGTATCAGGATGGCGAGCTGATCGACTATACCATTCGGCTTAACGACGATACCGGTCGGACCTATGAGGCGTTGACCGCGGGCATGAATTTGTATTTGTCGTATAACGCAGCCGTTGCCGACATTGAAGTATCCTTCCGCTTTGACGATCGCAACAATGCGGACGGTGTGCGGCCGGATGCTCTGTATCTCAATCTTACCGCAGATGGCATGCCAATCGATGAGGCAGACTACAAGCGCACGGTTAATTTTGATACGGATGGCATGACGTGGACGTTTAGCGACCTTCCGGTCTACTCGACCAATGGCACAAAGATTGCCTATAACGCAGAGGTTGAGCTGTCTGCTGATTATGGTGCGACAGATTACACGGTAAAAACGTCGCGGGATGTTGAGCTTTCGGAAACGAATAGCAATAACAACCAGATTATTATTACCCTTTCCCGTAGCAGCAATACCGACACGGAAACGGGCCATATCTATTGGTTTGACGCGAACAATCAGCGTGGCAACCGCCCGGACAGCCTGACTGTTGTTGTCCGTAGCGATGCCAGCACAGCGGTTGTCGGCACCTACACGATCAATAGCAAGACCGGCAAAGTGACGGATGCAAAGAGTAATGAAGTTGGCAGCGTAACAGTTTCCGAATGGGGTTCGGACGGCTCATCCTGCTGGACGTACACCATTGATGGTTTGACGCAGAATGCTGTTTATGACGGCGTATCGAGTGAGATTTTCTACACCGCAACGGCCAATACTACCGGTGTTACGTCGTGGTATACGGTTTCCGATGGTATCAGCCTTGATATTGCGCTGACTCATAAAAACTATTTGGACGATGTGGGCTCCAGCATGCAGGATTTCTCCATTACGCTGAGCTGGTTGGATAACAACAATGCCTGGAACTACCGCCCGAATACGACCGGCGTGGATATCACATTGCTGGCCAACGGCACTGAATACGACAGTATCCATTTAACGCAGACCGCTGTGGCCAGCGGCAATGATAATGCGTGGGAATACACGTTCAACGATCTCCCGACCTACCTCAACGGGAATGCTGTTGTATGGACGGCACAGATCAATGACATTGCCAAGTACACGCGGGATGGAACATTGATTTCGATCTCTAAGATCAACAGCCGGATCAAGGAGGGTAGAAGAATGAAGAACAACCAAGTTTGCCATGCGTGCGGCGCTGAGTTGGAGATTGTTGAAAATCACGGTCGGATACAGGGCACACATCCCAAATACCGCGTTTGCTGCACCAATGAAAAATGTACTCATTTTATAGGGGGAAGTTGGCAGCCCACGGTGAGAGCCGCATGGGAAGCGTGGGATAAGGAATGCAAACAAGGAAAAGGCCACAAAACGGAAAGAACAAGTAAAGATTTACTTGTTCTTGTCATCAATACAATCGTTATAGCAAGTAAAGATTTACCGGTCATCAATACGATTCTTGGTCGAGGGAATACAGCAGAAATTCGCCCGCGAAAAGATGATATCGTTATCTATGAGGTGAGCAGAAACGAGAAGAAGATGGTTGCTGCCGCCGGAATAGAAATAACAAGTAGAGATTTACCGGTCATCAATACGATTCTTGGCCGTAGGAATACAATAGAAATTCGCCCGCGAAAAGATGATATCGTCATCTATGAGGTGAGCAGAAAAGTGAAAAAAACGGTTGCTGCCGCTGGGTAGCAATAACGCTCGATGGAGCCTTACTCAAAGTAAGGCTCCATTTTTTGATGAGGTGAAACAATATGTCAGACTTTAGACAGATTTTTTCCGCAATGAATGAGTATGAGCAGTTTGTATGTACCATGTCCACTATGAGTCTGGAATTTTCGCTGATGCCCGAATGGGTACAGAATGTTGCGTATACAAAGTACCAGGAAACCTACCAAGAATTGATGGATATGAGGGAAAGAGATCCCAAAATAACTCCGCAGGATATTGTTCGGACAATGTGGACGGACAGCGTTAAAAACGGTTATATCGACACCGCTATGCGTGCCAATGAATTAGGAAAGAGCATCCAAGAGAATTTAGAGAATCTAAAAGATTATGATGCCGTGGTGGACTTTTTCCAGAATGGAGAAAAGTTTTTTCTGCATCAGTTAGAAGATGATCAGTTAGACGATGAACATGCAATCTTTTGGTCCATAGATATTGCAGGAGAAATTCCCGTAGTATTCGTGAAATTTGATGGCAATGACCACGTCACATATATGGATGTGTATCAGAATCCGATTGATCTCGAAACCGGGGACATCCATACCTATGAGCAGCTTGGTCAAATGCAGGCGCAGCAAGATAAAGAGGAACGAAAGAGCTATCAAAAACCCACCGGAAAACAGCTCACCATGGCTCGTGCGCTATGTGAGCAGCAGGGCATTGAAATGCCTTATTTCCCAACAAGACAAGCTTGCTCACATTTCATTGAAAAACTCGTTGAGCATCCTGATGAGCAGATCGGCCAGATGAAGCCGCAGGATCAAGGGGAGAAGGAGAGCCAAAAACCCACTGGAAAGCAACTCACCATGGCCCGTGCGCTGTGTGAGCAGCAGGGCATTGAAATGCCTTATTTCTCGACGCGAAAAGCCTGTTCGCAATTTATCGACGAGCTTATTCATAAGACCCAGGCACCAGAAGCGCCTCCACGCATGGCAGATCAACTTAAAAAGGCGAATCAGGTAAAACAGGAACATCAAAATCAATCTGAAGAAAGAGCAGGGACAGATCAATGTATTCAAATCTAATGCAAACAGGGATGAGTCGACCGATCGACAACCTGGGCCGGATTGTCATCCCCATGGAAATAAGGAGAGGTCTTGGATGGAAGACTGATGATCGGTTGGATGTTGCGGTCGGAACTTATAACGGCGAAGCAGCTGTTGTTTTATGCAAACGACATGTAGGGTGCATTATTTGTGGGACAACCCATGATTTGCAGGGCATCCCCGGAACAAAAAAGCTGATTTGTAAGAGCTGCATCAAAACGATCACAGAATAATCGTCCTTGGCGATATATTGTACCTTGAAAAACACGGTGGCCTACCGTCATATTTGTCGGCAAAATAATAGTATCCGTTGCCCGGAATTTAATGGTATAATCTATTGACAAATAATATATATTGTGATATATATTATTTAGGAGGTGGCGATCATGGATACTGCTAAAATTTTTGAAAATGGGAGAAGCCAGGCAGTTCGGTTGCCGAAGAAGTTTCGCTTTACTGGTGAGGAAGTTTTTGTTCAGCGGATAGGGAAGGCTATTGTATTGTTTCCGAAAGAAGCGGCGTGGCAAACATTTTTGAACGGCCTGAATGGGTTCACGGATGATTTCTTTGAGAATGGACGAGAACAGAGTGTTCCAACAGAGAGGGAAACCCTATGACCTATATGCTGGACACCAATATTTGTATTTATGCGATTAAGAATAAGCCTGAACAGGTCTTAAAGATGCTAAAATGCAAATTAGAACAGGGGCTCTGCATTTCGGCTATTACCCTTGCGGAGTTGGAACATGGTGTAGAGAAAAGCACACAACCAGAGCGGAACAGGGCAGCGTTGTTTCAATTTCTCGCTATCCTGGATATTTTACCTTTCGATGATTTGGCGGCTGCAGAGTATGGAGAAATCTGTGCCTATCTGCAAAAGCGAGGGACACCGATTGGAACAATGGATATGCTGATTGCTGGACACGCAAGAGCTGAAAATATGATTTTGGTGACTAATAATGTCAGAGAATTTGAACGTGTGCCGGACTTAAAAATTGAAAATTGGGCTGAATAGCGGAGGCCATAAAATGAAAAAGGCGTTGCGTCAGCAAATTCAGGAGACGAAGAATTCATGAATCAGGAAATCTTGCAGATGCTGCGAGAGCAGCATGAAATGAATCTGCCCGGTGGCTTGTACCACAAAGCACAGGTAATGCTTGCCTATAATACAAACCGTATTGAAGGCAGTAAACTGACGGAAGAGCAGACACGTTCCATTTTTGAAACGCATACGATCCTATCCGGCAACATGGTTTTGAATACCGACGATATTATCGAAACTCAAAATCATTTCCGGGCCTTTGACTTCATGCTGGAGCACGCGGAAGAAGATCTTTCGATTGATCTCATCAAGCAATTCCATGAGCTTTTGAAACGAGGGACTTCCGATGAGCGAAAAAGCTGGTTCAAAGTGGGTGACTTCAAAGCGCTGCCAAACGAGGTCGGCGGTCGGGAAACGGTTGCTCCGGAAAATGTAGAGCAGGAACTTCGGAAACTGCTTGAATCCTACCATGCGCTTTCGGCAGTCAAGGTTGAAGATATCATTGATTTTCACGCGAAGTTTGAATCCATTCATCCGTTTCAAGACGGAAACGGGCGTGTAGGACGCCTGATTATGTTTAAGGAATGTTTGAAATATGACATCATGCCGTTTATCATTGACGAGCAGCACAAAGCATTCTACTATCGAGGATTACAAGAGTATCCCAGAGAAAAAGGTTATCTCATGGATACCTGTTTATCCGCGCAGGATACCTTTACAGCGATTTATCAATATTTCAATCGACCGCGGATGAGCGAGCAGCTCCGCGCGGCCGAGAAACAGAAACACGAAGTACAGGACACACATGATGTACAACAGGTACAACAGACACAAGATGTAGCAGGGAGGGACATCAGATGAAAAAGGGAAAACTGATTGTAAGCACAGCGCTGGCATTTGCCCTGGCAGCCGGAATGACGGCCGGAGCCGTCGATCAGACCGCGAAAGCGACTACCAGCAAAGTGTTGGTGGACGGCAAGGAGATTTCCTTCACGGCCTACGAGATCAATGACTACAACTATTTCAAGCTGCGCGATATCGCAGCGGCAGTAAACGGCTCTGCCAAGCAGTTTGCAGTCGGCTGGGATGCAGCAGCGAATGCGATCAGCCTGACCAGCAGCACAGCTTATACGCCCGCAGGCGGCGAACTGGAACCGCCGGCAAGCATGGAGAATGCAGCGGCCAAGGAAACCAACAGCGCGGTTTCCCTGGATGGCACGGCACAGGGCTTCGACGCCTACGAGATCAACGACTATAACTATTTCAAGCTGCGTGACGTATGTGCAGCCCTGGATATCGAGGTCGGCTGGGATGCGGCAACGCAGACGATCACCCTGACAACCACCGGCGCAGCCGAGGACGAAGGGGAGCAGGAGCAGCCGACAGAGGAACCCCCGGTTTTGGAACCGACCGCCAGTGGCCACATTCTTAGCCCGGCCATTGACCAGCCGATCGTACGGCCAGAGGGCGAGAATGTGCAGGATGTGAAGGTTTATGGAGAAGTCTATAAGGGTATGACTCTGATTGCAGGTGCACAGTTAGAGTTCTACGCAGATAAGGAAGCTACTCAGCTTATCGGCACCACTACGAGTGATGAGAACGGGGAGTATGAGCTGATGCTCCCATTAGACATGACGCTTGATCCGTTTCATATCGGAAGATATAAAGGTCAAATCTGGGTGGAAGCTTATTGGGTAGATGCCCAAGGAAATAAGTATGCAAATGTTGCAAATGCTGCGAAATATAGCTCATTAGGCACTTTCGATGATTTTAGTATTGAAGTTGATGGTGGTATTAATAGTTCGGTTTGGCTATTGAGCAGCCCCACCAACTGGTAAGCACAAGTAAAAGCAAACGCCGACATGAATTTCATGTCGGCGTTTTTATATCGATTAGAAAGGCAGGAGCCGACACGAAATTGTGTCGGCTCTTTTTGTTTTAAGCGTTTGGCACAAATTCCAGTTTTAGCTGCATGCCAAGAGCGACTGCAAGGCGCTGCAAGGTTTTGATCGAGGGATTGGCCGTACCATTCTCCATGCGACTGATATCTGCTTGGGCAATGCCGGTCAGTTCCGATAACTGCTTCTGCGTTAGATGCTTCTTTTCCCTGGCATCCAAAAGCAAGCGAATTAACTGAAACTCCGGTTCCATTGCATCCCAGGCTTCTTTGAATGCAGGATCACTCATCTGTGCATTTAAAGTTTCACGATAGCTTTTTCCCAATGTTATTCTTCCTTCTTTTTCTACTTCTCAAATTTGAGATGCACCTTGTACCTCTTATACCTTTTGTACTTCTTGTACTAAGCTTGTATTTTAAAATTTGACATGATATAATATCAATACAAAGGGGCGCTGCGACGTGCGGCTGACCTCAGTTAACGCTTATGAAATGACTGCTTAACCTTGGTCGGGGGCAGTCATTTCGCATTTATGGTCAATATGTACAGCCAAACTGTCCTATATCAAATCTTACGTCACGAGTGTTGACACTTCCCCCGGATTCATCCATGGGGAGTGTCAATTTTACCAATTAGCTTGAATAGTCATTTTGTTATTTTTCATGGATAGTCTTTTCTGACGATTTACCACAATTTGATATAAAAAAATACATGTCTAAAAAACGATGGGTTTTCGGACATGTACATTTTCGCTCAATTTTCTATATCATACCATTACTAGCCAAATGTTTCAAGACAAAAATAGAAAAAATATCAATTTCTTTATAATGGCAATCTCTTGTGGATAAGTGATTATTGACAACGCAGGTGATTTATGCTATTGTTAATTCAGTGATTTGAGAAAAAAAAGAGTTGGCCTCCAAGCCAACTCTCTTAATACAAATTATCCGCCACAGGTGCTCCAACACCGGTGAGCGGTTAAGATCTGACTCCACCCAGATCCAAACAGCGCCAATGGCGCATAACTCGTATTTATGTATTCATTATATACAGAACCCCGAGTTATGTCAAGTTCATGCGTAGGTTTTCGATAAAATTTTTATCGGCTGGTGTTTTCAGATACATCAGCCGATTTTTTATTTTTATTTTGTGAGGTGACACAAATGATTGCAACTGGATATACACAGATTTACAATAATGTCCTGTGCGACAATCATTTGTCCCTCACTGCCAAAGGCTTGTACAGCATGATCAAATCCTTCATCGGCCTTCCCTCTTTTACGCTAACAAAAAAGTTTATTGCTCTGCATTGCTCGGACAGCACCTATGCAATTAACAACGCCTGGAAGGAACTGAAAGCGGCAGGCTATTTACAGCACTATTTTTATAATGCTGATGATAATACCTTTTGCCATATATTCAATCTCTGCCAAATGCCAGCAGCACCGGCTGCATATCAATACATTGATTCGTCGGACCGCCCCAATGGAGATTGTCAATTCATCGAAGCTCCGCAGCGTGGAAATTTTACGAGAATCTCAACTGCGCTACTCCGCAATAAAAATATTGCGCTGCCATTGAAAGGTCTGTTTTCGTTAATCACATATCTGATGCAAATTCCGGATTTTACATTAAGGCCAAATGGTATCAGATATTTCTGCAAAGAAAAGGTCAAAAAATTTGCAACCTTGTGGCGGCGTCTGAAAATCGCCGGACTGCTCAAACAGCATCGTTATCCTGGTAATGATGAGCCTACATTTACGTACTCCTATGATCTGCTCGATCAGCCGGACACCGAAACGCCCTATCTCGTTAATCATCATATGGATGGATCGGTATCATCAGTCACAACGATTGATAATAGTGTACCTTCCAAAAAAAATCGCTCACATAAAAATCAAAAAAAGAAACATCGTCAAAAGAACAATCTGATTTTGCGGCATAAATCAACGCCTTCTACATCTACGACGTCTACGGAAACTTTCAATCAGATTAAACAAGCGATTGATTACGAGAAATTACAATCCAAATACGATCATGATTTAGTGGATGTCACCGTAGCTGCGTTGGCAGATCTGCTACATACTCCTACACTGTTCATCCAGCAGCAACGCATTTCTCTGGATGAGCGGCAGTCCCTACTATCCAATATCCGATATGATGATGTTGTTGCATTCTTCGCCAGCACCAAGATCGATCTGACACATGCTACGAATCGGGTACTGTATCTCAGGTCGATTGTATACCACTATTTTTCTCAGCGGCAAGCTACTTCGGCCAAAGCGGAATCTGTTTCTGATCCTTCATCGGAGCTGGAGCCTTGGGAAATCGATTGGTTGCAGGACATGCAGTCCAGGCGAAAAGCCAGTCAAAAAATTTAATGTGCTGTAAACAGCCGTACCGAAATTATTTTTCGGTACGGCTACCAGTCGTTGTGTAATTCGAAAGAAGTCCCAGGATAACTGCCTGGGACTTCTTTATACTATACCATAACCCTATTTTCACAGGGTATCCTTTAATGCGTATTATGCAAATTGGCATTTATGGATTCTCTGATTATTGGATAACCGGGCATAATAATAAAACTCTCTCCAATAACATTTGTATAATAACTCTTTCGTTTAATAACACTTGTGTTTGCGAGTGAAAGCTAGTATAATTTTTTTCAGATTCTACCCCCTTTGGCTTCCTCTGATTTTTTACTCCCTCGATAATCAGCCAGAGCTGCTAAGCACAAAACATGAAAAACAGTAGAGGAAAAAAAGGGGGGATGTCTGGGATAGCAAGCATAGGAAGTGTATATACACTTCGCCATTTTGCAAAAAATGGTTTTGCAAAAAAATTTGGGGAAAACCCCAATCCCCTGACTTGACTCAAACGAAAAAACGAAATAAAGATTATTACCGATGGGTGATAATAACGCTCGATGGAGCCTTACTCAAAGTAAGGCTCCATTTTTTGATGAGGTGAAAAAAATGAATCTTGAGAAAAAACAGGTACGGAGAAAAAGAAAAAATCTGATGATTTTTTATGTCACAGATGATGAGAAGAATATGATTAAAGAAAGGATGAAAAATATAGGAATGAGAAATTTCTCTCAGTATGCTAGAAAGATGGTACTGGATGGCTATGTAATACGACAAGACTTTTCAGAAATCAAGAAGCTTACTCAAGTGCTGGGTTACTTATCGAGAAATATCAATCAAATTGCATTACGTGTAAATCAAACCCACAATATCTATCAATCAGATATAGAGGATTTACAAAGGGACTATGCCAGTGTAAAACGAAAACTTTTAGATTATCTGAGTAGCAAAGTTGACTGATATGGCATATACAAGTATTCACAATATTAAATCAACCGTGGAAAAGGCGATTGCTTATATTATCAATCCTGATAAATGCGAAGGATATGTTTCAGGCTATAACTGCGAACCAGATGTTGCGGATATTGAATTTCGAATGACCGCTGCTTTAGCTGAGTTTGAAAAAGGAAACTACTCTAAATGCGGCACAGGAAAAACAAACTTGGCTTATCACATGATACAATCATTTGCACCAGATGATAATATAACGCCTGCACAAGCCCATGAGATTGGCCAACGATGGGCAGATGAATTCTTGGGCGGAAAATATGAATATGTAATTGCTACTCATGTCAATACGGGTATCATACATAACCATATAATATTTAATGCGACATCATTTTATGATTTCAAAAAATTTGATAATTATAAGACTCAAAAACGAATGAGAAGTATCAGTGATAGAATCTGCATGGAAAATAATCTTTCCGTTATTAAAAGTCGTGATAACGGAAAGGCTTCTTATTATGAGTGGACCATGAAAAAAGCGGGACAATCTTGGAAAGATCACTTGAAAGAAAGTATTGATGCGGCTATCACACAGAGCGACTCAATAAAAGATTTTTGCGACATTTTAAAGATACACGGTATACAGGTTTCAAATGTTGATGAGCATGAGGGAAAGTATATTCGCTTTCATGTCGAAGGGGTGAAAAGAGTTTGTCGCGGCCGGACAAAAACATTAGGCGCTGACTATACACGCGAACGAATTATACAGCGAATTGAACGATCTATATGGGAACGAAGCCATAGGTTCGATGAATCACAACAATTTGCTTATTATGTTGAGCGTCAATCAAAGGCTCAAAATGTGGAGCGTACAGCGGAGCTGCTGATGGTCTTAGATACAATCCATACTGAAAAATTATCGTCCACAGATGACATTCAAAATCGCTTGGATGGGATCAATGAGAAAATCGTGCAACAACGTGAAAAGATAAAAGAGATCGATGACAAAAATGTAGCATATAAAAAAGTCGCCTCTTTCTTGGCGACCATAAAAAAATATGAGCCGATACAATTTGAGCGAGAAATGCTTCACGGACGAAAACTACGCCGGTACGAAGAATTACATGATGCCGAACTCCGAGCGTACAGTTTTGCAGTTCAGCAGCTCGATAAGATGGGATTGAATAGTAGCATAGATTTGGATAAGGTCATCGAGCTGATACATAATCGTGATCGGGAAATTGAACGCTTAAAAAGTGGCATTGGCAACATCGAGCAGCAGGCACAGCAGTTGCAAAAAGTACAGAGCCTTATCAAAGATATTCTACGAACTCCACATCAACGATCGGAAACAATACGATAAAAAAAAGACACCACTTTAGAGTTGGTGTCTTTTTTAGCAGTTTAAATGTCGTTTGGGAGGTATACCGTAAATTGCCAAATACTTATAAAACGAGGATCGTGAAATACATAGACGATTGCAAATTTCCCTGACTGGTAGATCTGAATGAAGATAGAGATCGGTAGCATTTTGTATGCGTGAAATGTTAATTGGCGGGCGTCCACCATATCGTCCTGCATGGCGTGCGGCTTGGATGCCAGCCTTGGTACGTTCCAAAAGGACATCGCGTTCCATCTCAGCTACTAGGGCTAATACGCCAAGCAAAAACCGCCCTGTTGCTGTGCTGCTATCGATACCATCTTTCAATGAGATCAGCACAATTCTTCGATCCAGGAGATCATGAGAGAGCTCCAACAGCTCGGACGCAGTTCGGCCTAGGCGATCCAGTCGCCATATGACTAGTGAATCTCCGGCCTGAAGCTCGCTTAAAAGAGATGTTAAGTTAGCTCGAGGCTTTATGCCCGAGCCAATTTCAGTTACAATACGTTCAACTCCATGATAGTTGAGCGCCTCAATTTGGAGATCCAGGCTTTGTTCACGGGTACTAACACGTGCATATCCAACAACCAAAAAACCACTCCTAGTGTCGAAAAATAGATGATATTCTAATAATATAATAAAAAAGAAAAAAATTCAATGTACATGTCCGAAAACCCATCGTTTTTCAGATATGAACAAAAAGATAAATATTCGTGTTGAAAAAATTGTATTATATTACAAAAATATGAAAGGCATAGTATGCTTTTTGTTAAACCATGAATGAAAAGGGGGAGAGCGCATGTACCAAAATGATTTATCTACTAGCACCTTAGAAGTTGTATTAGGTCGAGGTGCATGGGGGACCAGAGTGACACTGGACCTAATCATACGAGCATTGATTGCGTACCAAAAGCATCATTACAAAGCGGTTCACACTGGAGAACAGACTATGAAGCACTTCAATGAGAGCCATTTGTCAAATGAATGGGCCAAAATTAACGATAAGGATGTTTGGGCCATCCGTGCTGCGTTAAAGCGCTATCATGTGGACTTTCACATCGAACAGACTGAAGGTTCTGCTGTGCTCTTTTTCAGGGCGAAAGACCATCGGCTTATCAATTATGCGTTGGAGCAGGTAGTCAAATCAGCAATGGAGGCCCAGAAATATCAAGTACAGGAGAGTCAGGATCAGGATCACGCTCCCGCAGACAGAAGTAATCCGGCGATTGAGCCGAATAGTCCGGTTTTACTACAAGGCACACAAGATCAATACAAATCTCCGCTGTATTTATTGATGAGTAATCCTGAGAGATCGGAAAAAACAAATAGTGCAGCCTATGTCGAGGTAGAAAATAGCCTACGTTCGGCGTTTGATAAGCTGCAATCGTTCATGAAACGTTCTATGATATTGGATGATTCCTCTACTCACGCTATTGGACAAGGCATCGAAAAGGCATTAAGTGATGTAGTGGATATGCTCAATCAACCGATTGACACGCTGACACCCGATATCATGCAGCAGGCGGCGCAGAAAACCCAGCAGGCCGTCGATAAGCTGGAACAGGCAATCGCTGCCCTGGATGCCGAAATCCAGAAAATCAGTAATGATGATATGGAGCAGGAGCAGGATAAAATTTATCAGGCATTTCAGGATGGGAAGATCCATTTACGCGATAATGGCGATAGTCATAGCGTTATCATAAGCGACAAGGATAGAGAGATTTATCGAGGGACAAAGGAGGAATGTGAACACTTTTTAGATTCCACCAAACCAAGAATGGATAAGCAAATTGCACATGCCAGAATCATTCAAATCACTAATTCTGAAAAAAGCCCAGATTTGCATCGCCAGCGTACACGCGGGATGGAACATTGATTTCGATCTCTAAGATCAACAGCCGGATCAAGGAGGGTAGAAGAATGAAGAACAACCAAGTTTGCCATGCGTGCGGCGCTGAGTTGGAGATTGTTGAAAATCACGGTCGGATACAGGGCACACATCCCAAATACCGCGTTTGCTGCACCAATGAAAAATGTACTCATTTTATAGGGGGAAGTTGGCAGCCCACGGTGAGAGCCGCATGGGAAGCGTGGGATAAGGAATGCAAACAAGGAAAAGGCCACAAAACGGAAAGAACAAGTAAAGATTTACTTGTTCTTGTCATCAATACAATCGTTATAGCAAGTAAAGATTTACCGGTCATCAATACGATTCTTGGTCGAGGGAATACAGCAGAAATTCGCCCGCGAAAAGATGATATCGTTATCTATGAGGTGAGCAGAAACGAGAAGAAGATGGTTGCTGCCGCCGGAATAGAAATAACAAGTAGAGATTTACCGGTCATCAATACGATTCTTGGCCGTAGGAATACAATAGAAATTCGCCCGCGAAAAGATGATATCGTCATCTATGAGGTGAGCAGAAAAGTGAAAAAAACGGTTGCTGCCGCTGGGTAGCAATAACGCTCGATGGAGCCTTACTCAAAGTAAGGCTCCATTTTTTGATGAGGTGAAACAATATGTCAGACTTTAGACAGATTTTTTCCGCAATGAATGAGTATGAGCAGTTTGTATGTACCATGTCCACTATGAGTCTGGAATTTTCGCTGATGCCCGAATGGGTACAGAATGTTGCGTATACAAAGTACCAGGAAACCTACCAAGAATTGATGGATATGAGGGAAAGAGATCCCAAAATAACTCCGCAGGATATTGTTCGGACAATGTGGACGGACAGCGTTAAAAACGGTTATATCGACACCGCTATGCGTGCCAATGAATTAGGAAAGAGCATCCAAGAGAATTTAGAGAATCTAAAAGATTATGATGCCGTGGTGGACTTTTTCCAGAATGGAGAAAAGTTTTTTCTGCATCAGTTAGAAGATGATCAGTTAGACGATGAACATGCAATCTTTTGGTCCATAGATATTGCAGGAGAAATTCCCGTAGTATTCGTGAAATTTGATGGCAATGACCACGTCACATATATGGATGTGTATCAGAATCCGATTGATCTCGAAACCGGGGACATCCATACCTATGAGCAGCTTGGTCAAATGCAGGCGCAGCAAGATAAAGAGGAACGAAAGAGCTATCAAAAACCCACCGGAAAACAGCTCACCATGGCTCGTGCGCTATGTGAGCAGCAGGGCATTGAAATGCCTTATTTCCCAACAAGACAAGCTTGCTCACATTTCATTGAAAAACTCGTTGAGCATCCTGATGAGCAGATCGGCCAGATGAAGCCGCAGGATCAAGGGGAGAAGGAGAGCCAAAAACCCACTGGAAAGCAACTCACCATGGCCCGTGCGCTGTGTGAGCAGCAGGGCATTGAAATGCCTTATTTCTCGACGCGAAAAGCCTGTTCGCAATTTATCGACGAGCTTATTCATAAGACCCAGGCACCAGAAGCGCCTCCACGCATGGCAGATCAACTTAAAAAGGCGAATCAGGTAAAACAGGAACATCAAAATCAATCTGAAGAAAGAGCAGGGACAGATCAATGTATTCAAATCTAATGCAAACAGGGATGAGTCGACCGATCGACAACCTGGGCCGGATTGTCATCCCCATGGAAATAAGGAGAGGTCTTGGATGGAAGACTGATGATCGGTTGGATGTTGCGGTCGGAACTTATAACGGCGAAGCAGCTGTTGTTTTATGCAAACGACATGTAGGGTGCATTATTTGTGGGACAACCCATGATTTGCAGGGCATCCCCGGAACAAAAAAGCTGATTTGTAAGAGCTGCATCAAAACGATCACAGAATAATCGTCCTTGGCGATATATTGTACCTTGAAAAACACGGTGGCCTACCGTCATATTTGTCGGCAAAATAATAGTATCCGTTGCCCGGAATTTAATGGTATAATCTATTGACAAATAATATATATTGTGATATATATTATTTAGGAGGTGGCGATCATGGATACTGCTAAAATTTTTGAAAATGGGAGAAGCCAGGCAGTTCGGTTGCCGAAGAAGTTTCGCTTTACTGGTGAGGAAGTTTTTGTTCAGCGGATAGGGAAGGCTATTGTATTGTTTCCGAAAGAAGCGGCGTGGCAAACATTTTTGAACGGCCTGAATGGGTTCACGGATGATTTCTTTGAGAATGGACGAGAACAGAGTGTTCCAACAGAGAGGGAAACCCTATGACCTATATGCTGGACACCAATATTTGTATTTATGCGATTAAGAATAAGCCTGAACAGGTCTTAAAGATGCTAAAATGCAAATTAGAACAGGGGCTCTGCATTTCGGCTATTACCCTTGCGGAGTTGGAACATGGTGTAGAGAAAAGCACACAACCAGAGCGGAACAGGGCAGCGTTGTTTCAATTTCTCGCTATCCTGGATATTTTACCTTTCGATGATTTGGCGGCTGCAGAGTATGGAGAAATCTGTGCCTATCTGCAAAAGCGAGGGACACCGATTGGAACAATGGATATGCTGATTGCTGGACACGCAAGAGCTGAAAATATGATTTTGGTGACTAATAATGTCAGAGAATTTGAACGTGTGCCGGACTTAAAAATTGAAAATTGGGCTGAATAGCGGAGGCCATAAAATGAAAAAGGCGTTGCGTCAGCAAATTCAGGAGACGAAGAATTCATGAATCAGGAAATCTTGCAGATGCTGCGAGAGCAGCATGAAATGAATCTGCCCGGTGGCTTGTACCACAAAGCACAGGTAATGCTTGCCTATAATACAAACCGTATTGAAGGCAGTAAACTGACGGAAGAGCAGACACGTTCCATTTTTGAAACGCATACGATCCTATCCGGCAACATGGTTTTGAATACCGACGATATTATCGAAACTCAAAATCATTTCCGGGCCTTTGACTTCATGCTGGAGCACGCGGAAGAAGATCTTTCGATTGATCTCATCAAGCAATTCCATGAGCTTTTGAAACGAGGGACTTCCGATGAGCGAAAAAGCTGGTTCAAAGTGGGTGACTTCAAAGCGCTGCCAAACGAGGTCGGCGGTCGGGAAACGGTTGCTCCGGAAAATGTAGAGCAGGAACTTCGGAAACTGCTTGAATCCTACCATGCGCTTTCGGCAGTCAAGGTTAAAGATATCATTGATTTTCACGCGCAGTTTGAATCCATTCATCCGTTTCAAGACGGAAACGGGCGTGTAGGACGCCTGATTATGTTTAAGGAATGTTTGAAATATGACATCATGCCGTTTATCATTGACGAGCAGCACAAAGCATTCTACTATCGAGGATTGCAAGAGTATCCCAGAGAAAAAGGTTATCTCATTGATACCTGTCTATCCGCGCAGGATACCTTTACAGCGATTTATCAATATTTCAATCGACCGCGGATGAGCGAGCAGCTCCGCGCGGCCGAGAAACAGAAACACGAAGTACAAGACACACACGATGTACAACAGGTACAACAGACACAAGATGTAGCAGGGAGGGACATCAGATGAAAAAGGGAAAACTGATTGTAAGCACAGCGCTGGCATTTGCCCTGGCGGCCGGGATGACGGCCGGAGCCGTCGATCAGACCGCGAAAGCGACTACCAGCAAAGTGTTGGTGGACGGCAAGGAGATTTCCTTCACGGCCTACGAGATCAATGACTACAACTATTTCAAGCTGCGCGATATCGCAGCGGCAGTAAACGGTTCTGCCAAGCAGTTTGCAGTCGGTTGGGATGCAGCAGCGAATGCGATCAGCCTGACCAGCAGCACAGCTTATACGCCCGCAGGCGGCGAGCTGGAACCGCCGGCAAGCATGGAGAATGCAACGGCCAAGGAAACCAACAGCGCGGTTTCCCTGGATGGCACGGCACAGGACTTCGATGCCTACGAGATCAACGACTATAACTATTTCAAGCTGCGTGACGTATGTGCAGCCCTGGACATCGAGGTCGGCTGGGATGCGGCAACGCAGACGATCACCCTGACAACCACCGGCGCAGCCGAGGACGAAGGGGAGCAGGAGCAGCCGACAGAGGAACCGACCGCCAATGGTCACATTCTTAGCCCGGCCATTGACCAGCCGATTGTACGGCCAGAGGGCGAGAATGTTCGGGATGTGAAGGTTTATGGCGGGGTTTATAAAGGCTTAATGACTCCGGTTGCAGGTGCACAGTTAGAGTTCTATGCAGATGCGGAAGGTACTCAGCTTATCGGCACCACTACGACCGATGAGAATGGGGAGTATGAGCTGATGCTTCCAGTGGATATGACGCTTGATCCATTTCATATTGGAAGATATAAAGGTCAAATCTGGGTGGAAGCTTATTGGGTAGATGCCCAAGGAAATAAGTATTCAAATGTTGATGGCTTTTCTACACCTCGCCCATTTCATCCTATTGATGATTTGAGTATTGAAGTTGATGGTGGTATTAATAGTTCGATTTGGATTTCGAGCAGCCCCACCAACTGGTAAACACAAGTAAAAGCAAACGCCGACATGAATTTCATGTCGGCGTTTTTATATCGATCAGAAAGGCAGGAGCCGACACGAAACCGTGTCGGCTCTTTTTGTTTTAAGCGTTTGGCACAAATTCCAGTTTTAGCTGCATGCCAAGAGCGACTGCAAGGCGCTGCAAGGTTTTGATCGAGGGATTGGCCGTACCATTCTCCATGCGACTGATATCTGCTTGGGCAATGCCGGTCAGTTCCGATAACTGCTTCTGCGTTAGATGCTTCTTTTCCCTGGCATCCAAAAGCAAGCGAATTAACTGAAACTCCGGTTCCATTGCATCCCAGGCTTCTTTGAATGCAGGATCACTCATCTGTGCATTTAAAGTTTCACGATAGCTTTTTCCCATAGTAGTTACTCCTCTCTTTGCAAATATTCAGTGCGATATTTTCGGGCGAGTTCGATTTCAGAACGTGGCGTTTTTTGGGTTTTCTTAACAAAACCGTTCGTCAGAATAATCTTTCGGCCAACGACAAAGAAATATAGGATTCGCGTAATATCACTTCCTTGCTTGGCACGGATTTCGAAAATGCCGTCCTCTAATGATTTCGAGAATGGCTCGCGTAAAGCATTCCCTTTTTCGGCTAATAAGTCAAGAAGGTGAAATATTTTGGCACGCATTTTTACATCTTGGGCCAAAATAAATTCCTCTACGGGATAGGTTCCATCAGATTTTTGAAAATATTCCACTTCGAAATCGTACATAATATCCCCTCAAAAGTATGTGATATATCCTATATTCATTATATGTGATATATAACATATTGTCAAGTAATTTTGAAGATAATCAGAAGCGGTATTCGCTTTTGTTGAGATAGATACTTTGTAAAAAGGAGTGAGGTCCTAATGAAAATACCATGGCGATGGAAAGAAACTCTAAAACAAAATGTCGCACGCTTTCTGGTCGCCTGTATGATTGTGACCCTTATCCCGACTTCGGTCATCACAATGGCATCTGCCGCTCAGGTCGTTGTCAAGGATGAGGAAGAACTTCGTGAGGCATACGAAACAGTCAGTAATGGCGATATTATTCGCTTATCACACGACATTCAACTGAGCGAACCGTTGCAATGGGATCGGGATATCAGTATCACCATTGATGGCAGTGAGAATCTGTATAAAATCATGCCGTCGCCTGATTTTCCGACAGCACCGTATGAACAGCAGTTTTTAATCAATATCACAAAAACCGATGTTCATTTTTATCACATTATTATAAACGGTGACGGCCGAGTTGGCGGCATCAACATCTACAATGACTGCTCACAAGAACAGAATTACCATTTCGATGCGATGACAGTCGTAAATACTAATCGCGGTGCAGGCAATGGCAGCGGTGTTTCCATTTCTTCGTACAGTGATAGTGTGCCGGTGACCAATGGTTTTACGAACGTGAATTCCACCCATGTGGCCATTGATAATGGAACAATTTTTACCAATAACTATCTCGCTCCTGATGATAGCAGTAGTTTTGGCGCGGCGTTGTACACACGCGGTAATGTCCTGGTCAATATCGATGATGCAACCTTTAGTAACAATACAGCGTGCTCAGGCGGCGCGATCAGCCAGACCTATTCGTACATCACGATGACCAGTCAAACCGTGTTTACTGGAAACCGTGCCGGGCAGCGCGGCGGCGCGATCATCTG
This sequence comes from Intestinibacillus sp. Marseille-P6563, assembly GCF_900604335.1. Lineage (NCBI taxonomy): Bacteria > Bacillati > Bacillota > Clostridia > Eubacteriales > Butyricicoccaceae > Intestinibacillus > Intestinibacillus sp. Marseille-P6563. The sequence goes on from NZ_UWOD01000003.1 coordinate 63,093, forward strand.
TAATGGTCCCCTGGTGATGGATGGCACACAGATCTCTGGCAATACATCCGACCAGTTCGGCGGCGCGATCTTTGTTGCGGCGCATACAGGCAACCATGGTCAGGTGGTCATGAAGAACGGCGCATCGATCACGGGCAATACCGCGAACAGCGCGGGCGGCGGTATGTACATTTCGGACGAAGCCGAGGTTTATCTGGATGAAGCATCGAACGGCCAGCCGATTTCTGTCACAAATAACCGTGTGCCCAGTGCAGGCGGGGCAGACAATGAGAAGAACAATATCTTTGTTGCGGCAGTTGGCGCAAAGCTGTATGTGGCGTCGGCGCATACAAAGGGCGAGATCGGCGTTTCCACGCAGAACCCGTATAAGAGCGAAGATCTTGTCTGGTCTACTACGACAGAAGCACTGAACACGACTCCGAACGGCTCCGCCAAGGGTCTGAATGGATGTTTGCAGCGCATGGGTGTGGCTACCTATCAGCCGTACAGTATCCAGACCAATTTCACGGAAGATCAGTATGCCCTGTTCGTTTATGACAGTGAAGTGTATCAGCTCGTGAAATCCACGACCGGCAACGACGCAATCATGCTGACCTACGGCGAAGCAGCGATTGTTTTCGATCTCAATCTGCCCGGGCAACCGGCTGAGGTGGTCGAAAAAGTTGCGGCTGGCGTGGTTATTAAGGTGCCTACTGTGCAGGACCAGACGGTCGGAAATACCAAATTCACTTTCCTGGGCTGGTATACGGAGCCAGATGGCGGCCAGAAGGTCACAACAGTAACAGGCCCCGAAGCGGGTATTGACGTTTACTATGCGCATTGGCAGGTTGAAAGCACCGGCGGCGGTGGCGGCGGTGGCAGCATTGGTACAGGCTCGCTGCGTATCGTGTATTTCGACCAGAATACTGGCAGCGGCGGTTTGACATCCGCTTATATCCTTGCCGGTGACTTTACGATTACCATCTATGACGATGAAGGTAATTCGGAAGAAAAGACGGTCACACTGCCGTTTGCATGGCCGGAAGACCCGGCGCGCAAGGGGTATGACTTCAAGGGCTGGGGTGATACGCCGGATGCGACTACACCGGTCAACACCAATATCATCCCGGATAATGGCGAAACCCTGTTTGCGATCTGGGAAGCGCATACCCATACGCTGACCTGGGACGCCAATGGCGGCCAGGGCGGAACGACAACAACGCAGAAGTATGACGAATTGATCGTACCGCCTGCCCAGGAGCCGACACGCGAAGGTTACACCTTTGGCGGCTGGTATATTGACCAGAAATGTACCGTGCCGATGTCCGGCGATATGACTGTAACCGGCGACCAGACATTCTATGCGTCCTGGTTGTCTGAAAAGGTTATCGTTACTTACTATGACAGCCGGGAAGGGACCTCCGTTGTCGGTACACAGGAATACAACTATGGCGATGTACTGAATCCGTTAGGACCGATCACCAATACGTCCGGACAGACCTTTGTACGGTGGGAAACAGAGGATGGCCAGGAGGCAACCGGCATTGGAGAACTGAACAATGCAGTTTTGACCTACCACAAGGGCAATAATGGTGATGATGTATCGTCGGCAGATGGATATTGGGTGCTGGATCTCTATGCAGTATGGGCCGAAGAAACCACCGACTATATTGCAACGATCAAGTGGAATGACCTCCAAAATAACGATGGATGCCGCCCGCAGTCGGTCAAGCTGGGGCTGATTAGTTCGGTCAATAATCGTTTGGTGGGCGAAGCCACGGTCCCGGATGATGGCACAGATGTACAGACGTATACGTTCACTGATCTGCCTATCACGACCGCAGATACGTCTGTTGAAAAGATCACATACAGCGTATTCCTGTTGGGATATACGGACGCAGATGGCACATACCGTGAGATCAAGGATACCGCAGCATCTTCCGGTGAGATCATCGGTTCGACCTCATCGAATTATGATGATGCTGTATTTACGACATATCGCTATGCCATCAATAACTATACCACCGGTGCGACGGCAGCCGAGTATTCCGGCTCCATCTTCCTGGATCACGATCTCATCACCACCGGCGATGATATCCAGTTCAGCATCCAGTGGGAAGATGAAAGCGATAACGACGGTAAGCGTCCGGGAGCTGTCACGCTGGTTTTGTACGCGGATGAAATCAAGGTAAAGGATAATCCGCTGCACAATTCGGACACAGGTGTTGTTAGTGCATCGACCTCGAATTGCAAGGTTTCTGACGATGGCAATGTGTGGACATATACATTTGAGGACTTCCAGAAATATAATGCTGGACAGGCAATCAACTATACCGTCGCAGTTACCAATCCGGACGAAACCACGAAATTCGACCTGAACGATTACTCTACGACGTATCTGAACAGCAAAAACGATGCAGTAGGCGATGCAAATGGCGCGATTATTTCCCGTGCAATCGAGTTAACGGATAAGACTGTAACGATTACATGGGATGATGAATCGAACCGTGATGGCATCCGCCCGGAAAATGTAGTCGTTACCCTATCGGCCTACCAGTGGAATAACAAAACATACCGCTGGGAAGAAATCATGGTTGATACCGCCGATGTAACGGGAGCCGATGATGAGGACACTTGGAGCTATACCTTTGAAGATGTAAAAAAATTCAATGGTGGCCAAGAGATTATCTATAAAGCGGCTATTACATCGGATCTCAATGCTCATATCCCGGTTGGTGCGAATCGCTACACGGCAGTGGCAAATGAGCTGGACATTGTAGTTTCCCATGATTGCAATGTAAAAAATGTGCCCGTTACCATTGAATGGGATGATGCGCAGAACACGGATAATATTCGTCCGTCCACAATTATTGTGCAGCTATACGCTGATGGCGTGCCTTTGGAGGGTGCCGCATATGCTCACCTTTTAAGTGGCAATCTGACAGCCGATACATGGGAGTACACGTTTGAGAATTTGCCTGTAAACCGTGCCGGTGAAGAAGGGCAGGAAATCGTGTATACCATTGCTGCTGAAGAAGCGGTTGAGGATTCTCTGTACGGGACATATATCTCCACTGCAAACGGCGAAGAAGAAGAAATTGTCCGTTACACGGCCAGCTACATGAGCGCAGCCGGAGAAACTACGGATGATCTCACCGAATCGGCGTATCCCTATGTGAAATTAACCCATGGAACGGATCAAGGTACGGTCAATCTGTATGCCAGCTGGCATGATGACCAGAACCGCGACGGTAAGCGACCGAGCAGCATTCAAGTGGATCTGTACAAGCAGGTCGGCAGCGAAAAGACATTTATCCAGACCTACACGGTAACAGCTGGGCGGGATAATTCGTGGACATACACGGTAAAGGGCTTGCCGCTGAACGAAGATGGCCAGAAAATTACCTATCTTGTTGATGTCAACGAGGATTTCCGTCAGCAGCTTGAAAAGAGTGGCTATACCTGTTCGATGGAAGGTAACACGGTCCATCTGTACTATACGCCGTCTGTGGGCTATGTTACTGGTCATATCAACTGGAACGATAATGGCAACAATGACAACCTGCGGCCGGACAGCGTAACTGCTACTCTGTATGCGAACGGCAAATCCACCGGGCAGACGCTTGAGCTGAACGCAGATAATGACTGGACGCAGACCTGGAAGGACGTTGATAGCTACTACAACAACAACGGTACCACCGGCACACCGGTCGTCTACACGATTGTTGTTGATGTGCCGGACGGCTACACGGTCAGCTATACGCCAGAGAGCACCACGACGGTCGATCCGCAGACCATCAACATTGACCTTGCTCATGGAGTAGATCAGCAGGCCCTGGAAGGCGCGATTTACTGGAATGATAGTGGCAATCAGGATGGCAAGCGACCGGATAGCGTAAATGTTCAGCTTTATGCGAATGGCGAAAAGGTTGTAGGAAAGACTGCTGATGTCACCGGCGAAGGAGATATCTGGACAGTCAATTTCTCCGGCCTTGACAAGTATCAGGATGGCGAGCTGATCGACTATACCATTCGGCTTAACGACGATACCGGTCGGACCTATGAGGCGTTGACCGCGGGCATGAATTTGTATTTGTCGTATAACGCAGCCGTTGCCGACATTGAAGTATCCTTCCGCTTTGACGATCGCAACAATGCGGACGGTGTGCGGCCGGATGCTCTGTATCTCAATCTTACCGCAGATGGCATGCCAATCGATGAGGCAGACTACAAGCGCACGGTTAATTTTGATACGGATGGCATGACGTGGACGTTTAGCGACCTTCCGGTCTACTCGACCAATGGCACAAAGATTGCCTATAACGCAGAGGTTGAGCTGTCTGCTGATTATGGTGCGACAGATTACACGGTAAAAACGTCGCGGGATGTTGAGCTTTCGGAAACGAACAGCAATAACAACCAGATTATTATTACCCTTTCCCGTAGCAGCAATACCGACACGGAAACGGGCCATATCTATTGGTTTGACGCGAACAATCAGCGTGGCAACCGCCCGGACAGCCTGACTGTTGTTGTCCGTAGCGATGCCAGCACAGCGGTTGTCGGCACCTACACGATCAATAGCAAGACCGGCAAAGTGACGGATGCAAAGAGTAATGAAGTTGGCAGCGTAACAGTTTCCGAATGGGGTTCGGACGGCTCATCCTGCTGGACGTACACCATTGATGGTTTGACGCAGAATGCTGTTTATGACGGCGTATCGAGTGAGATTTTCTACACCGCAACGGCCAATACTACCGGTGTTACGTCGTGGTATACGGTTTCCGATGGTATCAGCCTTGATATTGCGCTGACTCATAAAAACTATTTGGACGATGTGGGCTCCAGCACGCAGGATTTCTCCATTACGCTGAGCTGGTTGGATAACAACAATGCCTGGAACTACCGCCCGAATACGACCGGCGTGGATATCACATTGCTGGCCAACGGCACTGAATACGACAGTATCCATTTAACGCAGACCGCTGTGGCCAGCGGCAATGATAATGCGTGGGAATACACGTTCAACGATCTCCCGACCTACCTCAACGGGAATGCTGTTGTATGGACGGCACAGATCAATGACATTGCCAAGTACACGGAAAGCACAGCAAATCACGATGACTATGCAACGATCACCATGACACAGAGCATCGGCTTTGATTTTACGGTCAATTGGAACGATGCTGATGATGATGACGCGGCGCGCCCGGATGAAGTTACCGTGGACATCTACGGTGACGGCACCAAGGTTGGCGAAATCATGTTGACTGGTGACGGCAATACCTGGACGGGTTCGGTCACAGATCTTCCGGTTTGGCGGACAGTCGGTACAACAATCCCAGTTGCATATTCGTTCCGCTGGTCGGATGCGACGGGCAATACGCTGATCGACAACTACTACACCGCTACCCCGACCCATGACGGCGCACCGGTAGAAACAGATGCGTTCTACTGGCTCTCCGCGACCGCCTGGGGCGCAATCGACGGTGGGCTGGATGACCTTACTGGACAATACCAGTGGGAAACCACACTGACCCGTAACCAGGAAACCCGTGATGTCTATGCTGATATCCTGTGGGATGACGATGGAAACCGTGATGGCATCCGCCCGGAAAGCATTGAAGTACAGCTCCTTGCCAACGGTGTACCATCTGGTGAGCCTGTCACTGTATCGGGCGGCAGCACGGATAGCAGCTGGCCGATCAAATGGGAAAACCAGAATGTGTACGACGGTGGCCAGCCGATCGTGTATACGGTCGAGATGGTCACGGTTCCGGATGGCTATGCAGCAGCTACCGATAGTACGGGACTGAATATCACTCTGACCCATGCTGCGGAAACGACCAGCGTTACCGGTACAGTAAACTGGGACGATGCGAGCGAAGCCCATTACGAATACAATTCGCAGGGCGAGCTGATTCGAAGCTGGTATGGTATTGAGCGCGTAGATGTATTTATGCAGCTGCTTATCAATGGTGAGCCCTATGGCGAACCAATTAAAATCCCAGCTTCCGGCTATGCGCAGGATGGCAATGCACAAGCGACTTATGCTTCCTACACATGGGATGACCTGTTTGTTCATGAAAACGAGGGCGAAACCAATGAATACACGATTTCCGTGTATTCGCCGGAGTTGGATGAACTGCTGGCAGATGGCTACACGCAGACCTATGATTTTGAAACAGCGTATAAACCGGCAACCACAATCCATCATACATACTACGATGTACGCGGTACAGTATGGTATCTGTATAATGTGAGCGATGATTTCCGGTTGGAAAACGTACCAGTAACGGCATATCTTTATGACGCAGAGAGCAAAACGTACACGGCAGTTGGATCGGATGTTACCGACGAAAACGGCGAGTATGAGATCCGCAATATCCCGCAGGGTCTTATCACTGTACGTGCAACCTATGCGTATGGAGATTATACCTATGCTGGTAGTGTGGGTGTACAGCTTAATCTATGCGATCAGAACGATGTTGATCTAATCGTAAACCGTGATGCTCAGACGGACAGCGATCTGTACCGTTATGCAGCGTCCGGACGTGCGTATTATCAAACTGATCGGACAGATGAAAGCACCCGCACGGCAGTACCGGCGGGCAGCGTAGTGCTGTTGTACAAGATCACAGATACGGTGGAAAATGCACAATATGTTGGCATGACCACCACGGATGCGCTGGGCGCATACCAGTTTGAATCTCTGGAAAGCGGCACCTATCTGGTAAATGTCGTATTCAACTATGCGGATGGCACATACACCTACGATAATAGCGATGCACAAGCGGATGGCCTGACTTTCCGCATTAACGGCGCCGATGTAAATTGGCCGGACATCGTTAAACAGGTGAATGCGCAGATTGATCCTGGTCCCGATCCCGATCCAGGCGAAAATCCTGATCCGGAGCCTGATCTGCCTGAGCCTTGCGTAGTCGATGGCATGGTCTACTTCTCCGATAACGGGCAGCACACCACCGATCCGGTAGAGGGCGTGGATGTCTACATCTACACCGCTGCAAATAATGCTCTGGTTGGGCAAGCAGTAACCGATGCTGATGGGCATTGGAGCACCGAGGGTATTGGTGCAGGCGATTATATCGGCGTGTTCAGCTATGCGGGCAGCACTTCGCGCGTCCTGCATTTCACAGTCACGGACGATGATTTTGCGATTGGCACCTATACCGCAGCTACTCAGTATTTTGATCGTCAGAGTAATGTCAGCACCGCTACGATTCGCGGCGTAGTGCTGGATGATGACGGCAACCAGACAAGCGCGCTGGTTCAGATTCTTTCTGAGAGCGGAGACATTGTAGATGTAGCCTATACGGACAAGGACGGCTTCTACTCGTTCACTGTCCAGAGCGGCCAAACCTATCGTGTCAAGATTGTTTCCGTAGACCGCGAAACTGAGTACCTGACAGCTGGCGATCCGGACGATGAATATACGACGCTTGATTACTACACGATCAGCGGTAATTTCTCGATCGATGGCACGGCACAAAGTGGTGCAACCGCAGTGCTTTACAAAATCAACGATGAGGACACAGCCGGTTCCCCGATTACCGCAACTCTGACAGACAGCAACGGTGATTACACCATGCAGGTCATGGATGCCGGTAATTACCGTGTAACCATGTACAAAGATGGTCAAGTTTACGCGAACCATATGGTATCCGTGGGCTATCAGGAGTATGAGCCGACTGTCACCGGCAGTGATGGATCGTATTCCATCAGTGGTAGTGAGCCGGACGGCTACGATAGCGGTATCCTGTACGATATCAGCACAAAGGTTGTCAAAAAGGTTGCCGAGTTTGGAGCAGGAAGCACCTACTCGTTTGAAGATCTTCCGGCTGGCACCTATATGCTGGAGCTGATGCGGGATGGCGCTCTGATCCGATACTATATCGATGCTCCTGATACTGTGATTGACGTAAACCACTACGTTACGGTATCCGGCAGCGTCACCGGCAGCGATGGCAGTCCGGTATTGGGTGCGATTGTGACCCTGCTGAATAGCGAGGGGGAACAGGTTGGTGAGCAGACTATAATCACCAACGGCAATTACGAGTATTCCGGCCTCCCCGCAGGCACGTATACCGTACAGATCGATAAGCCGGTTGCTGGCACAGAACTGGTGAATAAGACCACCGATGAGCCGGACAGCTACGGCGCATCCTATCCAGGAGGTATGCCGGATGGGTCGGTATGGAGCTGGAACATGAACGCTGTGACGGTTTCCGGTACTGTAACCGACCAGAAGGGCGAGCCTGTCAAGGGCGCAACCGTAGTGCTCAAGCTGGACAGCGATCCCGATAAGGCATATGGTGTCATGACCAATGAACACGGTCAGTGGAGCATGGGCGTTATGGATGGTACCTATACTGCTTCCGCAATGCTTGAAGCTGATGCAGACCATATCTATCACGCTACAAATGATGTGCCTGTCACTGTATCGGGCGCGGACGTATCCGGCGTAGACCTGACGATCAATCGGTATACGGTATCCGGCAGCGTTGTACGCGATGGCGACAGCGAACCGATTGATGGTGCAAATGTCACCATTACCTATCCGGATGGTACAGAAGTATGGACTGGCACGAGCGGCGAAGATGGCGTATTCACAGCACCGCTGTTCCCGGATGACTACAAGGTATCTGTATCCTATAAGGATCAGGCAGCAGCTGCGGATATCACTGTTGATGCAGACATGAATCTGACGCTGCGCGTCGGCATTCCGATTACGATATCCGGCATCGTGCGTGATACGGATGGGCAGCCTGTATCGGATGGTATTGTCTACTATGATGGCCCGACATCAGGTCGAGTGTATACCAGCGAAGACGGCTCTTATAGCATCAGCTTGACCGCATCCCAGACAGGCCGCTATACACTGTATGCGACTGCTGCTGGCAACACCAGTGATACGGTAACGATTGATGTGCTGACTGATACCACTCAGGATTTGATTCTCCAGGCCGATAGCACGGAACCTGATCCCAGCAAGGAGCACATGATTACAGGTGTTGTCGTAGACAATAACGGTAATCGGCTTGCAAATGCACTTGTGACCGTTGTATACGGCGATGACAAGACCAAGACGATCGAAACATCGACCAGTGACAATGGTAGCTTCCGGGTGAACGTGCCGGATGGCACCTTCTACCTGTCGGCTGTCTACGAAGCTCCGAATGGCTATTCGTATCAGACCAACGGCGAATCCACTGTCCACGTCAATGGCTCGGATGTTACCGATATTGTACTGGCAGTGAGCCTGTCCTACGAGGTGCGCGTATCTGTTGTTGACACGGCTGGCACACCGGTAGAGGGCGCGACCGTGACCTATTCCGGCGCAAGCACAGGTGAGGTTACAACCGGCTCTGACGGCATGGCTATCCTGCAACTTGCTGGTGGCAAGTACGATTTTAAGGCTACAATCGGCAACCGTGAGAGCGGTAAGGAAACTATCGAGATCAGTAAGGCAACTGATGTTAAGCTGACCGTAGGCACGACTGGTATCGAGTATGAACCGCCTATGGTTGAAAGCCATGATAACACCATCAGCGGCCATGTAATTGATCCCAAAGGCAATCCTGTTGCCAATGCCAATGTAACGCTGCTCAAGTGGAACGTGGCGACCGAGGATTGGGATTCCATCAATACCACCATGTCTGATGACAATGGCTATTATGAGTTCAGAGGATTAGATGATGGTAAATATCGTATTGATACGTCGTTCACCCAGTCCGACACTGTAAGCACTACGGCTGGATCGTACCAAATCACTGGTTATGCACTGGATGATGGCGAAAACCCCTATATCCATGCAACGGTCAATTTGTATGACACCTCTGGTGAAACCCTCTTGCAAACGGTATATACCGATGAAGATGGATATTACGAGTTTACGGATCTCGAATACGCAGACTATGTGGTTGAAATCATCCCCGAGGGCGACGAAGGTGCATACACGACCACGGAAACCGTTACCGCACAGCCAGGCAGTTCCGTAATTACAGGCACGGTAACAGATGTGAACGGTGAACCTGTTGAAGGTGCAAACGTCGTTGTATCTGGCGAGGGCGGCGATTGGTCTATGACCACGACCGAAAACGGAGAGTACCGTTTTGAAGTTCCCGCAGATGGGGACTATACCGTGACAATCACCTATCCTGACAGCACAGTCGTTACAACGGACGGCAGCTATCAGCCTGATCCAGATGATCCGATCGCACCGATCCTGAACGCAGACAACTTCACGATCAGCGGCTATGTCCATGATACGGACGGTAATGCGATCAACGATGCGATGGTTATCCTCCAGAACATGGATGGCGACCAGATCGACGAAACCAGCACGGATAGCGATGGGTATTATGAATTTGCTAATGTGCGTCCAGGTCAGTATGTGGTCATCGTGATTTCTGGCGAAAATCGTCAGGAATATGAAGTTGATACTGGTAATACGAGTGACCCGGATGAGCCGACCCCGCCTGAACCGGAGGATTCTATTACTATCAGCGGCACGGTTGTCACCGATCATAAGAAACCTTTGTCTAACGCAACGATTACAGTACGCAATCTGGATACCGGTGCGGAAATCACCCTGACAGCAGATGCAAACGGGCGTTTTGATACCGGCGAAATGGACCTTGGTCGTTACGAAATCATTGCAAGCTATACCCATGAGTATGGCACCAATATCTCCGATCCGCTGCATACCACCACATCGCAGGACGATGCTGTCCTGGTTATCATCCTGAACTATGTGGCTGATGTCAATGGCGATGGCAGTGACGAAACGGTATATGCGGGTAAAGATGATGATTTCGATACCGAGGATGACTTCTATCAGGCCGACACCAACGGCGACGGCATCAAAGAAAACATCTATGCCGGCAAGGATAAGACACCTGGCACCGAGGATGACTTCTATCTGGCCGATTCTGACAAGGACGGCGAAGATGAAAACGTTTTCGTTGATGGTGATCGCATTCCCGGCACCGAGGATGACTTCTATCTGGCTGATCCTGATAAGGATGGCGAGGATGAAAAGATCACGGCAGGTGAGGATGAAACGATTGGCACCAAGGATGACTGGTATCCCTCTGATCCGGATGGTGACAATAAGGATGAGCAGATCTTTGTCGGTAACGATACCAAGCCAGGTACCGAAGATGACTGGTATTTGGATGATGACGGCAACCAAGTATATCTTGGTGTGACCGTAACATTCAACGGTAATGGCGGTACTGTAAATGGGAAATCCAGCATTTCTATGGCACGGGATAGTATCACCTCACTGCCGACAGGATCTCGTGATAATTACACCTTTGACGGTTGGTATACCGCAGCAAACGGCGGCAATAAACTCTCTCTGAGCGATATTGCAGCACTGCAAGTTAACACGACGGTATACGCGCACTGGACTGAACGCTCTACTGGCGGTGGCGGCTCTACTGGCGGTGGCGGCTCTACTGGCGGTGGCGGCTCTACTGGCGGCGGCGGCTCTACTGGCGGCGGCGGCTCCATTGGCGGCGGCGGCTCCATTGGCGGCGGTGGCTCTACTGGCGGCGGCGGCTCCATTGGCGGCGGCGGCTCCATTGGCGGCGGTGGCTCCACTGGCGGCGGCGAAACCATGTTGACCGACGATCATATTGCATATATCAGCGGTTACGAGGATGGCACAGTGCGGCCGCAGAATAACATTACCCGCGCAGAAGTTGCGATGATCTTCTATCGATTACTCAATGGTGATGTTCGTACCCGATATGAAACAAATGATGTAACTTATGTTGATGTTCAATCTGGTGCGTGGTATGCGACGGCTGTTGCAACTCTGTCCAATGCTGGTATCCTTTCGGGCTATGAGGATGGTACTTTCCATCCTGACAGCATCATTACTCGTGCTGAATTTGCCACGATTGCGGCAAAATTTGATACTACAAATACCACGGGTAGCAATAATTTTAAGGATATCACTGGACATTGGGCTGCACAGTATATTATGCGTGCAAATAGCCTGGGTTGGGTATCTGGTTATCCGGACGGCACTTTCCGGCCGGATGCAGCGATTACCCGTGCTGAAGCAATGACGCTGACGAACAGTGTGCTGCATCGTGACGCGCTGACGATGGATAGCCTCCTGGATGGTATGGTCGAATGGCCTGATAATCCAGAATCGGCGTGGTATTACCTAGCCGTACAGGAGGCCACCAATAGCCACGATTGTATCGTGGAAAACGGTACAGAAAAGTGGACGGCATTGAGTGGGAGGTAACATTGGAGCAATCTCTGCTGGAAGTTTTATCAATGATCGCGGGGTGTGAATACCTATCCGATTTACATTGGATGACCGACGAGCAAAAGCATCGGCTGCATACTGTGTTGGCTGACTTCCGCACCGATCGTGCATCCGATAGGGAATGGCAAGATGCCCTAATATACATTGTTGGAGTGTCGCCTAAATGCTCTGCTACTGCGGAGAGCGCAAAAACAATGTTATTGAAATTTTTAAAGGACTGAAAGGAGGAAGATACGGAGTTGGGGATTTAGAATCTCAAGATGGCTCTAAATCCCCAAAGCTCCTACATTAAGACACAATCTTAAATGAAAAATTTAGGAGGGAGCAAAGTGAAAAGGCTCAAGCGAATCGTATCACTGATTTTAGCGGCAACAATGCTATGCACATTGACACCAGGAGCTTTTGCTGCATACGATGCTGACGATAACACAGCAGCTGTCAGCAGTGCCAACAGTGATGATGAAGGTGTTATCAACAGTAATGAACCAAGTGACAGTGGAGGAGAAGTCGGCGATGTACCGGATGAAGGAAGTGCCGGATTACCCGACACCGATGTATCAGGAAGTGCTGACGATGTCGACGGTGTCGATGGTGCCGATGGTGCCGATGGCGCCGACAATGCCGAACCATCCGCACCTTCGGTAAATGGCAACAGCAACGAATTATCGGATGAAGGGGACGAAATTGGCGGCGGAGAAAATGAACCTGTTACAGTTTTCTCAGATGAAATCGTATATTATGTTGCCAATTCTACCACTGGCGGCAGCGATTTAAGTGGTGATGGATCGGAAGAAAAACCTTTTCTGACCATTAGCCATGCCGTAGAACAGGCGCAAGCAAATTCTGCGACGCAATTACAAATTATTTTGTTATCGGACATTTCATCCACGCTGGAATTGGTATTCGATGATCCCGATTTGCCGATTACCATTTCTTCTACGGGTGGAACACATACCATCCAATTTACTGGTACGCGCCCGATCGGTACTGAAAGCGGATTTATCCGAGCAACAGATGGCGCGCAGCTGAACTTTGATGAAGTAACGCTGGCGGGGTCTACCGGCGCATATGATGGCCGTGTCATTTATGTGGCAAATGGTGCAGAGGTCACACTGACCAATACGACTGTTACGGATGGTCTGGTAAACAGTGTTCTGACCAATATGGGCGGTGCAGGCGCACTTGTAGATGACCGTGGCGTGCTCAATATTGGTTCTGGTACGGTGTTTGATGGCAATGAAACGGTAGCTGGCGGTGGTGCGGTCTTTGTTGCCGATGGCGGTACGGTGGCAGTCAGCGATGACGCCCAGATCAGCAACAATGCCGCCCGGCTGGGTGGTGGCATTTATGCAGATACCCAAACCAATGGGTATGGCGGTTTGTCTATTTCGGATAATGTGTCCATTACCAATAATGACGCATCCGAAAACGGATCTGGCATGTACATCTGTGCTGATGCAAATGCGTCTGTAACGGGTGATGTGCAAATTGCGGAAAATAAAAAGGGACAAGCTGCAAATAACGTCTATCTCCCCGATGATGCTACATTGGATATCGCAGGAGCAACCACTGGTGCGAATATTGGTATCTCCGCTGAGCCAGAACATGCTTATCGTCTGGTGTCGTTGCCGGATTCCTATACGATTCAGCCAACTACTACCGGCGACGAGCAGGGATGGTCTGATGACTGCGGTACATGGGATATCCGCTATATGGATTATCAGGGACAGCCTGGTCTTTATCTTTACTACAAAACGCTGGACGCATCCTTTGAGGATGTAAATACGTTGACCAGCATTACCGGTAAGGATATCAACGGTGAAACCGTAGATTTTTTGCAGGATGCTGACAGCTTGCCGAGTGTATCCATCTCTGACAGCGTGCTGACTGCGGCTGACACCGTGGCAAAGAATACCCCCGAGGATGATGACCTGAGCTTCACTTTCGCGGTTAATCCAGATGAATATCGTATCCCGACTGAGGATGTAATTTCGGTTACATCCGGCGGGCAGCCAGTCGATTTTACCTATTCGCCTGATTTTGAAGCTGGCAGTGCAACCATTACGGTTGATGATGCCATTATCGATACATTGACGGAGACAATTCAGTTCAAAATTACCGCTGAAAAGTATTACGATTTAACGTTGCGCATGGAGGGGCCGCTGTACGCAATGCAGTCCAGCATTACGCAGCTCTCCCAGTCTGCGCTCGTCATCAGCGAGCAGAGCAAGACGGGTACAACCGCTCATTATAAAATCACATTAGGTGGCCAGCCCATGGAGGGTGTCACGATCGAGCTGTACGAGGAGGACACGAACCTACTGGGTGGCACACAGATTACCGGAGAAGACGGTACTGCTGATTTTATCGGTTTGTTACCGGCAAAATCCTATTATCCGATTTTGAAATATGAGCATACATACCGTGTAATCTCGCGCGATCTGGTATCGATCGACCTGTCAACACTGGAAGGGCAAAACCTTGCCGCGACATATACCGCAGATGAGGGCGCTCAGACCGGTACAATTCAGTATGATTCATCGTCCGGCAAGGCATCCGTAACCAAGATTACCGCAGATGCGACCGTGACATTTTCGGTCGAACAGGCAGCCGACACGATCACCTTTGTCGGAAATGAAGGCCAGGCCACTACTGCGCCGGCCACGCTTTCCATGGGAAGTAAAAAAATGCCTGCGGGTTCAAGTACATATGGTGTACTGGCCACTGCCGATCTGACTGGTTACACATTTGCCGGATGGTATGATGCTGCCGATGGTGGTAATCTGATTGAATCCGATACTCCGTATAAAACTGGACTGTCGCCGCGTGTACTGTATGCGCACTGGACTGCCAACACGGATACTGCGTATCAGATTCAGCATTGGGTAGAGTACGCTGAGGGCGGCGCAAATGCTGGTTATGAGGAGGATATCACTCAGACTAAGCAGGATAACGGTGTCACCTACTATCTGTATGATACGACGGATTATGAAGATGGAGTATCCGATCAGATTAAGGATATTTCTACGCTGGACCTCGAATCCATGAGCGATGAAACTCTGACTTGGTGGACGCGCGATGGATTTACCGCTCGTTTCCAGCAGGATTGCAAGGTACTGGCAGACGGTACTGCGGCATTCAGCGTCTACTACGACCGCAATAGTTATGAGATCACCTTTGACAGCTCCGGTGCTGGCTCTGTACAATCTCAGGATAAGTTTGATCCGCAGGACGTGAAATTCGGTGCATTGGTAGGTAACTTGCCGACTCCGACGCTTTCCGGCTACCGATTTGGCGGCTGGTATGAAGGCGATGTACTGTATACTGCGACTTCTGTCTACACCAAAACCGACAACACTGCGCTGACTGCGCGCTGGAACTCGGCAGACGATGCAAATTGGGCGATTAAAGTTGCAGTGCAAGATCTCGCTCAGAATGAGGACGGCGAATACTATGGTGCCGATACCTATACCGAGTATAAAACAGTCTATAAAGCCAATGATGGCAGCCTGCTCACGGGTACGGTTGATACTGAGGTAACTTTTAATATTTCCGATATCAATGAGCTGACTTTTGAGGGATTTAAGCCTGTTGGCTATGCGGATAGCTACGATCAGAATGCCTCCGGCATGACCGAAAGTGCGGATAAGGCCGTGGTTTATGTTGATCCGACTGACGTGTCTACCGAATTGAACGGTAAGTACAATGAAGCATTCGACGGCGGCATTGTTTGGATTTACTATGACCGGAAAACCGCGCATGTAACGCCCGATCCCGATCAGCCGGGTGGTGATACAGATGGTGGCGATATTATTTACGGCGGTGATTTTACTGGCCAGTTGCCGCCTGAACCGACTCGCCCAGGCTACGATTTTGACGGCTGGGAAGACCCGGACGGCAATCCGGTTGATGAAAACACCCCTGCCGATGATTATGTCGAAAATGACGGGACCATCGTTGTCACTCCCACTTGGGAGCCGCGCGATTATCGCCTGACCTATGTTCCGGGTGATAAAGCTACATTTGTGGCATCTGATGGCGGCAGCGGCACTTCCAATCCAGATGTGCCGGGCGGCTACAAGGATAGCCATGATGTAACCTACGATCAGGCAATGGGTCAGATGCCGTCTGCATCGAAACCTGGTTATGAAATGGATGGTTGGTTCCTGGAGGATGATACGCAGATTACATCGGATACAGTGGTCACAATCGATAATGTCATCATCAAGAATGATGCGAATACCTATGAGGAAACCCGTCCGTTGTATGCGCATTATACACCTCATCAGTACACGCTCGTACTACAACCAGGTAAGAGCAGTGTAACCGGCAATCCTGGTTCTGTTTCGCCCGACCGTGTGACCGTTACCTACGATCAGGCTGTTTCGGGCCTGCCTGAGCCTACGCTGACTGGCTATACCTTCGTGGGCTGGGTATTGGACCTGTCGGATCCGGCAGGTACACGCATTGAAAACGGCGATATTTGGGATACCGTCTATACCAACGGTGCAGAAATCCCCGTATACGCAACCTGGGTGCCCAACACCTATGAGTACACGTTTGATCTCAACGATGATATCGGCTCGACCAAGGGGTCGCTGATTGATACGACGATCGATCACGTGGATGAAACGTTTGATTCGGTCTATGACGGTATTTTCGCTGTGGAAGCGGTTCGACCGGGTTACGACTTTAACGGTTGGTCGCTGACGGAGGATGGCGATGTGCTGACCGCAGATGATCTGGTTGCTTTGGCACAGGATACAACGGTGTACGCCATTTGGACGCCGAAGGAGTACAATGTCACCTTTGTCATGAAGGGGGCATCCATGCCGGAAACCTTTGACACAGAAAATGCGGTGCGTGATGAGGAAGCCGATACATGGACCATTAAGGTGAAATTCGATACTACCTATGGCACACTGCCGGTGCCGGTCAAGGCCGACAGTGAATACCATGGTTGGTTGGCAAATGCACCTCATTGGGATGCAATCCACAACGAGATTATCCTTGATCTGCCGTCGTACACGGATTATCAGGACGAAAACGGCATTATCCTCACTGCTGTTATGGAACCGTGGATCACCTTTGATCCAGACGGTAATACGTTCGATGATGGCACGACTGATCCCAAAAAGGAATTGCAATCGGATATCGACGAACTGCCGAATGTAAACAAGCCTGATTATACATTTGACGGTTGGACAACCGAAGATGATCCGGATACTGTCCTCGATCTTGATGATGTGAAAAATCTCGATCAGCCGACTGTCCTCAAACCCAAATTTTCGGCCAATATTACCTTTGTTGGCAACGGTGGCACTGTAAATGGACAGAGTCAGCAGGTGATTGCTCTGAGCAAGCTCAGTACGCTGCCGTCTGCATCCCGGTCTGGTTATAGCATGGACGGCTGGTATACCGCAGCCAGCGGCGGCACACAAGTGACACTTTCCAGCTTGCAGGCGGCCGGTACTCCTGCTACGGTTTATGCGCACTGGACTGAACGCTCCTCTGGCGGCGGTGGTGGCTCCATCGGCGGCGGCGGTGGTGGCGGCGGTGGTACGCCGTCCTATACAATCACCGTTACAGAGGGCGAAGGCGCGAATGCTACCCCCGATGGTAAGGTATCTGTATCTGGTGGCAGTGATAAAACTATCGAGATTTCTGTGGACGATGGATATGTTGTAACAGATGTCCTGGTTGACGGCCAAAGCGTAGGTGTGGTCGAAAAATACACCTTCGAGAATATCCGCGACGATCATACGTTAGAAATCAAGACCGAAAGATTGCTCACCGGCGATCATATCGCCTACATCAACGGTTATCCGGATGGAACCTTCCGGCCGGATGCAGCGATTACCCGCGCTGAAACTGCAAAGATTTTCTACAATCTGTTGAGTGACAGTGCTCGTGCTGAGTATGAATCTACCATTCCGACGTATAGTGATGTTCAGGCGGATGCTTGGCATACGACAGCAATTTCGACTTTGAGCAAGATGGGTATTTTGGCTGGCTACGAGGATGGAACCTTCCGGCCGGACGCAGCGATTACTCGCGCTGAATATGCTGCAATCGCTGCACGATTCGATAAGCTCAGTACGGGTACGAAAACATTCTCGGATGTTCCGACGACCCATTGGGCATACGATGAAATTTCGTCGGCGGCCGAAAAGGGCTGGATTGCAGGATACCCGGATGGCACTTTCCAGCCGGAAAATCAAATCACACGCGCCGAAGCTGTCACGCTGACGAATGCGGTGCTTGATCGTGTATGTGACGATACATTTGTTGCTGAGCACTTGGCCGAGCTAATCACATTCTCCGATTCCAATTTGAAAAACCACTGGGCTTATTCCGAAATCATGGAGGCAGCCAATGCGCATGATTATGAAAATAGCGCAGGAACTGAAATTTGGACTGCTTTGCAGTAAGGAGTAGATTTGAAAAAAATCACAAAAGGCAATGTAATATTTGCGATTATAGCAAGTATTCTTTGCTTTTATGTCACAAATCGCGCTGCATCCCTATTTTATATCGAGCAACAAGTTGCACAAAATGTGCTAGATGCGTTCTCTATGACCATAGATGGGCTATGGGCGGCTATTGCCGCCCGGCCCTTCTGGGTAGATACAACCCAGCTGCATATTGGCATGGTCGGTGTAATAATGTTCTTCTTGTTCTGGATATATAGCTTGACAAACAACAAAAACTTTCGTCCAGGCGAAGAACATGGGTCGGCACGATGGGGAACAAACGCAGATTTAAAGCATCTGTACGATCACAAAAATCAAGATAATAACATTATTTTGGCCCAAAATGTATACCTGAGATTTTGGGGGCCAGTAGATTTCCGGTTTGATCGAAATAAAAATGTGGTTATCATTGGTGGTTCGGGCAGTGGTAAATCATACGGCATTATGGAACCGAATTTGTTGCAACTTCATAGCTCCTATGTTGTGACCGACCCCAAAGGGACAATATTGCGAGAGATTGGACGTGTCTTTAAAAATGCAGGATATGAAATTCGCGTATTAAATACAATCAATTTCAAAAAATCCATGCATTATAATCCCTTGGCGTACATCCATTCGGAAAAGGATATTTTACAGGTGGTAGATGTCCTGATTTGCAATACCAGCGGACAAGGCGAACAGAGCAGAGAAGATTTTTGGATAAAATCGGAACGGTTACTTTATTCAGCGTTGATCGGGTATCTATATTATGAGGCTCCGCTGATTGATCGGAACATTCCGATGCTTTCCGATATGATCGATCAATGCCGGGCATCGGAGGAGGATGAAAACTACAAGAGCACAATCGATATTCTTTTTGAAGAATTGGAGAAACGCAAAGGATCTTCTCATTTTGCTGTAAAGCAATATAAAAAATTCAAACAAGCGGCGGGCAAAACTCTAAAATCTATTTTGATATCGTGTGCAGCTCGGTTGGCACCTTTTGATATCCAAGAGGTACGCGAGCTGATGATGGATGATGAGCTTCAGCTGGATCAGATAGGCGATCGGAAAACGGCGCTTTTTGTCATTATGTCAGATACCAGCAAAACATTTTCCTTTATCAACGCCATGATGTTCTACCAGATGTTTAATCTGCTATGCACACATGCAGACGATGATTGTGGTGGGAAATTGCCCGTACCAGTACGATGTATGCTAGACGAGTTTGCCAATATCGGTCGTATTCCGGATTTTGAGGTGTTGATATCTACTATCCGCAGCCGACAAATTTCCGCGTCGATTGTACTTCAATCCAAGACACAGCTGACCAATACCTATAAGGACAATGCAGAAACCATTATTGATTGCTGCGATAGCTACGTTTTTTTAGGCGGTAAGTCTACAAAAACAGTGGAGGATTTGTCAAAAATGCTGGGTAAAGAAACGATTGATATGCGCAATATGTCGCAGACGAAAGGGCAACAGGGTAGTGTATCGGTGCAGAATCAAATCACTGGACGAGATCTGCTAGACCCTGCAGAAATCGGAAAAATTGATCGGACGGAGTGTATTGTACAAATCACTGGCTTGCCGCCATTCCGGT
>NZ_UWOD01000004.1 GCF_900604335.1 Intestinibacillus sp. Marseille-P6563
TTACAACCATGAGCGCATCCAGCTAAAGACTGGAGAAGCGCCGCTTACGCGACGCCTCTCCGCTTAAAACTCAATCTTTCCTACCAGGGCTCTTTTTTGTACTGTCCGCACAATCTGGGGCAGTCCATAAAGCTGTCCGGGGATTTTCTGAGTTTGGTGGAATAAGTTTTGCAAAAGCCAAAAGAAACCTACAAGGCTCTAATTTGTGAAACATGCTTCACACCATCAAATGTCACTGAAATAAATCGCGATGGCTCATAATGCGGTCTCTGTTTATTCCAACATGGAAGCTTCCTGTGTGCGGTCAACGGCGCGCAAATATTGAATATGCAGATTTCGAAAGCATATCCATTTTTCGGCTTCTGTAATCGATGCACACAATAGTTCGCCTAACTGGCAGAAACGCTCTACCTGTTCATCCGGAACCTCATCGAGTGTGAGCATCCAATCGGCCATATGTGAAAACAATTGATATCGTTGCTCTTTTATATGGGGGAGTAGTCCATAGAGGTCGCCTAAATGATCTGCCTGTAAGAGCAAGCGCAACGGTTGACTATCAAATAGGACAAGGAGATGAGAAAGCTTTTCGATGTCAGTAATAGGAGTGTTCCACAAAACACGGAGTGCGTCTTGCAAATCACCCAAATAAACACAAAGCAGAAAATCTTGATTGCGTGGGGTTATTTGAGAACATTTTCCCTGTAAAAAATGTTCCACATTTTGATATAATATTTCGGGAGAACGGAGGCGATCGGAATCGTATTGATAAGAAACCGAATGCTCAAATACATAATATTCATGGAGAGATTCTGCTAAAATACCAACCCGAGATGCATTTCTGAAATTTTCTGTTGCAAACAGAGTGTCTCCGCCATAATAAATCATTGGAACTCGCGAAAAATCAAATTTTTGTAAAAGGGACATACGATATATTTTAGCCCACATTGTACGCATGAACTGATGATAAAGAGGAAAATAATAGGAAAATCCTTGCCCTTCCAAAATAAGATTGGAACTCAGTTTTCGTATATTTTGAATTTGATTGGTTTTTGAGTCTATTAGGTCACTGCCACATACAGCAATGTCTAATTGATTTTTCTGGATAAAATCAAGAGACTTTTTTAAAAAATCTGGCTTGTACGCATCATCAGCATCGATAAAGCAGAAAAAGTCATTTGGATTGGATCGATAAATAATATCAAACCAATAATTTCCGGAAATCCAAATATGATTCTTCTCGTTCCTTAAAGGTATGATTCGAGAGTCATGCTTGGCTGAATTTTCAATTAATTGATAGGTAGAATCAGTAGATCCATTATCTACAACATAATATATGAAGTCAGAATATGTTTGCGCTAATACGCTATCAATCGTACGCTTTATGGTTTTCTCAGCATTGTATGCATATGTATAAACAATACATTTTGTCATCTTATAACTCCTGCAAGCAATCAATAATCCGAAATAGATCGGATAAATCATATGATATATTCGCTTGTTTTTGCAGATTTGCAACTTGATTGTATATCTCATCTAAGAAATTTTTTCGTGCAGCCAGATTTCGAAATTCTGGGCTGGCATTTCTGGAAAAAGTTTCTTTTGCGCGATTATTATCTAAAATGTCCGTAATGTATTTGATTTTTTGATCAAACGATATGGGAGCAGCGTAAATCGTATTCAGGCGCTCTTCTATAAATGATAGATAAATGGCATATAAGAAATCCATATTACGATTGCTGATAGGTCCATAGGATGCTACATATTGTTTCAGAATATCCCAATGCTGATTATAGCCAAAGAAAAATGCAGGATCGAGTGTTCGAATTAAAGAGGATGGGTATTGATAATAGTGATACATCACATCTTTTAGTATTCCGACCCGATCAGCTTGTTTAAATAGAGCTAATACGCCACTGCTTTCAGTGTACGCTTTATAGGAGTCATCTACGTCCCGAGTAATAATAGAAATATAGGAGGGAAAATTTATCAATTTGGCCCATACTGTAGTTGTATATGCGCGAAATTCTACAAAATGATCAATAAATGTGTTTTTTTCTAGGATTAGATTCTCTTTTAAAGATTTGATTTTTAACGTTTGATTTGTGGAGCCATCTACATAGTCATAACCAGATGCAACTAAATCTAAATGCTCTGTTTCGGCAAAATCAATACTTTTTTTTAGGAAATCAGGGGAATAGGAATCATCAGCATCGCACCAAACGAGCCATTGCATATTTTTTGTTTTTGCAATATTTAGTAAAAACGGTTTGCTTGCTTTTATGGAATTCCTCTCAACCGACAGAGGGATCACGCGGGGATCTTTTTTTGCATATTCTTCAATGATTGCACCGGTCCCATCGGTGGATGCATTGTTCAAAACATAGTATTCGAAATCGGTATAGGTTTGCTGTAAAATGCTGTCCATTGCGCGGCGCAAGGTTTTTTCAGCATTATATGCCTGCGTCCAGACAACTACTTTTGCCATTCTTGCTTCACTCCAAAATATGAAATTTTCTATACTTTCCGAGCCTGTACTTCCGCATACAGTCGGGCGCCATTTCGAACCAAAGCAAGTTCTTCTTCCGTTAACTGATCGGCCGGCTCAAAACGGGGAGAATCCTCATGCATCCCGTTGCAGTAAAAGCAGGCAGAAAGGGTTTTGCGCTCATAAATCGCAGCCACTTTTTCTCTCTGCTGTTCGACAGAAAGAGAGTCGTCAAATAGATCGATGTATTCCGAGGCATCGCCTGCAATGCCAAGTTCCTGGCAGCGGCGGCTGGGACCGCAGGGATACATCACACCATCGACTAGGTCGAAAGCAAAATGCAGCTTTTGCGGATAGGCACATTTTGCATACAGCGCTTCCGCCTGCTGCTGGGTTTCACATTTTTTTTGCGTTAAATCGCCAAAATCGACCCAACCGCCACAATGTGCGTCTTTCCCACTGTAATGCCGCCAGATATATGGGATATCATAAGCTTTCAAACGCTCGATGACAGCCGGTACATTGGGGGAATGCTCCGGTCCATAATCGTCAATTAACACATGAAAGGGTTCGCCAAAATCCTTGGCAGCCTGCAACAGGCTGTCCTTCGGAATGACCCCACCGTTGGTGATCACACCAAAGATGTCCAGCTGGTTTTTATACTGCTGGATCTCCCGGATAAATTCATCCAGGTGCGGATGCAGAAAAGGTTCCCCACCGGTAACCATCAGCTTGCGCACATGAGTGACGATCGTAAAATACCGCCGCATCATTTCACGGAAATGCTCAAGCGATTCATGCGGGGGACAAGCATAATAGGGGGCATAGTTGCTGCATAATTTACATTTCAGATTGCAGGCCATTGTCACTGCAATACCGGTCTGATGCATCATCAGATGATCCATGAAAAAGCCTCCTTCATCAAATGGATCTTAAAAAATCCAAGGCATATCGCTTTCGCGATGTAGTTTTTCAATTCGGATACCAAGCTCTGCAAATGGACGCAGGCTATCCATGATTTCTTCATCATACCGATAGGTGCTGATGAGAATAATATCCGGACGAAGCTCGGGGATTTCAGATGGCCCATGCACGATGTGGCCATGATCAGAGGTACCCCATAAAGCAGGCGAACTATTAAAAAAGATCCACTCGAAATCCGGCTCTCCAAAACATTCCTGATAAAAATCCAGGATACGCCGTGTGAAACCGCCATTGGGGTATAACCCCACCCGCTGATATCCTTTTTGGTACAGCAGTTCTTTTAGCCGGTCACACTGCGCCTGTTTGTGATAGCCACGTGTCTTGGCACGCGCATAGATGTCTGCAACCCCTTCGATGATGGCGAGCTTTTGCGTACAGGAGCGTTCGCACTTTCCACAGCCGATGCAGGGATTTTCTGCCGTTTCCGGGAACCAGCCATCGTCATAATATAACTTGCGGAAAATTTGGAGATCCCGCAGCAGATCCTCCGGACCTTGCCGGTTATAGGAGGCAACGGGTTCAAAGAGCAGGGCATTGCGTGCCTGCATGATGGCATGGGTCGGGATCCCCTTGGGGCAGCCCTCGCAGTATTTGCAGCCCGTACAAAAACCTTGCAGAGAAGATGCCTGCTCGAGCACACGTTGATAGCGGTCAGCCGGAACCTGCGGGTCCGGGGAGGAAAAGACACCGAAGCTATCTTCCAGTTCTGCCGGACTGTTGGCGCCCGATAATACGATATCGACGGCCGGATGGGATTTGACAAAGCGCAGGGCAGCATGGATGGTATTATTTTCATCCCCATCCCCACAGGCAAAGGAAAAATAGTTGGTATTCTGCGCGATCACACCGCCACCTAAGGGATTCATAACCGCAACGCTGACATCATGCTGCTGCGCAGCTTCCAGAACCGGACGCATCTGAGCGGCATTGAGAAGCGAGTAGGAAATGGTGATCCCTTCAAATGCACCGCTTTCAATGATTCGAATGATATCCTGCGGAGGAGCATGCAAAGAGGCACAGATATGGTCAATCTTGCCCTGCTGCTGGAGCTGTTTGGCGCCATCGTAAATGCCGCCGGGTGCCATAATTTTTTCAAAATCAGCATAGCTCCAAATACACCAGCAGGTGAAATACTGGGCTTTGGGCAGGTCCATGGTTTTTAAATAATATTCCACGCGCCCAACGGCATCCTCTGCCGTATAATCGATGCCATACTGCACCTTGGCCGTAACTGAAAATGGACGGTCCGTGCGGTGAAATGCCTCCCGCAGGATGTGCAGTGCCATACCAGCTGAATACATGTGGCCGACATCGACATAATCCATCCCCAGTTCCAAGGCGCGCAGGACGATTTGTACCGAGGTTTCAAACCCTTGTGTATCCTGTGGCCCGGAAATAGGAAAACGTGCGGTACCCAGGCCGAGAGGAAAATGCTTTTTAAAGATTCCCATGGGATGTATCCTTTCTGGTTGGATCGACGGCATATAATACGGTATCATAATGAATTTGGCTGTAATGCCGGAGGTAGAACCGGTATTCCGGGACCAATTCATGCAGATACGTCATAAGGTCCAGCATATCGCCGGGACGATGGTATACACAGACCGCTAAAAGCGGATGATCGCGCTGAATAATCTGCTGCGCTCCGAGCAGTGCATTTTTTTCCTGTCCTTCCACATCCAGTTTCATGAACCCCACGGTGTGCTGGACGATATCGTCCAACCGTTTGACCGGGATTTGATGGATCTCGGCAGTAGAATCTGCCGGCACGAAGGTACCGTGGATGGGTTCATTGGTTTGAATATGGCTATATAAGTTGTTGCTGGAAACAAACGAGACCAGATCTGGTGTTTGGCCGAGCGCAGCGGCAATCAGCTCAACGCGTTCGGTTCCGGCATCCCGCAGAGCCTGTCCGGCCTGTTGATAGTTATGCGGATCAGGCTCAAAGGCGTAGATTTTAGAATACTTTCCGCCGCTCCATGCGGCAAATCGTATACTATTTTCGGCATGGAAGACTCCACCATCGACAAAGGCAGTATCCGGCGGAAAGTATTCTGGAAACTCAAAATATTCGTTTTGCGTCAAGCTGGCAAACGAATGGCCAAAACTGCGGAAATATGGAAGGATATGATCGGCCGGAAACTGGTTTTCGAATAGATATTGCTCAATTTCCGCATCGTAATCCATACTGCAAATAACGACATAGAAATCGTCCGCCTGTTCAAACAGTTGCGCAGGTGAAATCACAGGTTTCCCTAGCTTACCATTTGGCATGGCATCCGCATGCTGGTCACAAAATCCAAAGAAATTGTAATTTTCTGTTTGCATTTGTCGTCCAATAATTTCGCCACAAACTCCAGCACCGTAAAGGACTAGCTTTTTGCCCTGCTGCTGGAGCCGGGTCATGGTATCCTCCCAGCCTTCCTGTGTAGGATTCAGCAG
Source organism: Intestinibacillus sp. Marseille-P6563 (assembly GCF_900604335.1). Taxonomy (NCBI): domain Bacteria; kingdom Bacillati; phylum Bacillota; class Clostridia; order Eubacteriales; family Butyricicoccaceae; genus Intestinibacillus; species Intestinibacillus sp. Marseille-P6563. The sequence continues at coordinate 5,912 of NZ_UWOD01000004.1, forward strand.
ACCAGTTAATTGGAAAAGGGACAGAAAATGATGGATGGATGGTTTGATATCGCAGGCCAGACGTGCCCAAAAGACACGGCGCGACCGGTCATCCAGCAAGAGATCATATAAATTCCCCATGTGCTGGCTGGCTGCATAATACGGATACATAGAAACTCCTTATAATTGTTCAGCGGCAGGATGACGAGGCAGGATACCAATATATTTAAATTTGCAATACCGGCAGGACTGACGAGCGTATTCATAGAATTGCTCGATGATTTCGCGCTTTTCCTCCCGGCTGACCGAATCGTCGTGAAGATAGACAAAATCACCGGGCTTGGGCGGAAATAGCCCCATTTCCTGCATAAAGCACGAGTTGGAGCAGCGATATAACTTGCCGTCAAAGCAGTGCATGTTCTTGCAGCGGTTTTGTACACAGTTGCGGGAGTTCACTTCCAGAACATCGCCGGGTTCCTTCAGGTCATGCGGGTTGTTGTTGTCGATCCATCCATCAAAATATTGATCGTCACCATAATATTTTTTGAGACGGTGATCGACCTGATGCTCTTCAAAAAAGGCAATAAACTGATCGCGAGCGCGCGAAAGCTTGCCATAATCGCTGATAAACAGGCTAATATCCTTGCCATAGGACAAAATCGCGCGCTGGCCTTCTTCGTTGGGGAAGACGGTACCGTTGCTTTCGATGATGATCCGGTCAAAACGGTCCCGGTATTTTTGGACATAATCGAGCAGTTTCGGAAAATCGCGATAAATGAAGACTTCGCCGCCTACAAATTGCAGCCATTCTACATGGTCGATCAGATCAAAGCAGGCATCAATATCACGGCAGACCTGCTCAAACGGGATATCCCGCCGCTTGACCGGTCCATTTAAAAAGTCACAGCAAAGTTTGCAATTCAAACTGCAATTAGTCGTCGGCACAATGGCCAGACGGCGTGCAACCAATGGATTTGACATAATTCTTTCTCCTTTGCACATCAAAATACCTTCAAAATTCTCTGGGATATTATACTTTTACAATGGCGATGCTCTTATAATCGCCGATAGGCAGGATAGGCACATGGTATTTTTCCACAAATTCATTGACCGCGCGAGTTACCCCAAAAAGCATGGAGTAGTAATCATGTACCAAAATAACACCACCGCGCGTCATACGGGGATAAAAAATTTCCAATCCATCTTTGATTGGCTGATATAGATCCGTATCAAGATTGACAAAGGAAAAAGTTATCGACCGATCCAAATCAAAGGTTTGCGGAAAAAATCCTTGTTTTATGACGGCCTTGTCTGGAAACGGTAGGCGTTTGATAACGTTCTCTGCGCATGCGGAACGAAAGTCTAGACATTGACCATCTTGTATCCAGGTATCAATTGCAGGATAATTTGAATTCATAGCTCGTTCTACTTCGAGATCCCGGCTATCAAATCCATCGAATGTATCAAATAAGTATAAGGTACGGTCAGAAAAAACGCGGTTGATTTCGGCTGAAAAAGCACCAGTACATACGCCGACTTCTGCACAGCTACCCTCAATATGATGTTGATAGCAATGCTCGGCCAAATCTTCTAAAAAGCGAATCCGAGTGGGGATGATTTTTTCTTCAATATGGGATTCACCCCAGACTTTGTTGATTTTAAATGCTGGAATATGAAGCTCATCTACGAGCTGATGATAGATTGCATTGCAGCCATGTGCACTGGCTATATATATAAGATCAAACTCTGTTTGGGGCAATATATTGGGACGATATACTGGGAGATCAACCTCAAAAGGCGGATTCCCATTGTCAACAAAGAATAAAACTTCAAAATGCTTATGTATTTTTTCATATAAGCATCGACCAAGATCTTTTGCTCCAAAGATAATAACTTTTTTCATGCGCACTTCTCCACTTATTTCAGCAGTTCCCGCATCATATTACCATATTCTGCAGTTTCATACCCAGTATAAGGAATACAAAGGATATTAAAATCCAATAATTTTTGATTCAGATGTGTAATCATATTGCGGGTATGTTCGGAGATTTCATTTACGCTGAAGTAGTCCATAGCTACCAGTACAAATGTTGTATTGACCTCAACACAGAGTTTTATAAAACCATCTACATCTTCTAAGGTATCATTGAGTCCTGGGACAAAGATGTATTTTAATGCTACAATCCCAAATGGTGCTTGTGCATAATGGGATAAATTTTGTTTCATGCGAGCAAAGCCGTCCACACCTTTGATTTTATGATATGTTTCAGAGGTTCCACAATCCACGCTGCAAATCAAAAGCACCTTTTTCTGGTTCATTGTTTCGTAAAGATCTTCATCAAATACAAAACCATTGGTATTGACAATTAATTCTGTACCATTGGCGGCCTGATAGAATTCTTTCCGATCCGGGTGTATAGAAGGTTCACCAGCGGTAGACAGACATACACCATAATCTTCTCCGAGCAAGCCAGTGTTTTGAAATGTTTGAATTAAATCTTTGAGAGAATGATTCCCTTGTTGTTGTTCCATTTCAACATGGTTGCGAAGTGTGCAATAGGAGCACTTGTAGTTACAAATTCCGTGGCAAAAATAGTTGATAGACCACGATAGGGGCTTTACAGGATAATAATCCTCTTGAACACGGGAACATCCATCGCAAGGTGTGTTCGTAGCAGTTCCATTTTCGATGTTCTGTAATAGGCTATTGCGCAATTGCAGAAATGCAGAGGCATCGATCGGATCACTGGATGGTATAAAAGGATAGGAAGGCTGCCAGCAGAATCGAAGGTCTCCATTTTTATCGTATATCAATGCCTTTTGCAAGAGCATACAGCTGCGTACCTTTTTGACCGGTACATAATTGATGAGCGTTCGGGCGCCATACCACATGATTCGGTCAGATAACCGATAATCTGGTATCGATAATCCAACGAACAAATGAAAAATTGTCCATTCGGAAAGCGTTCTATTGCCTCCTGAGGAGAAATCACCTGGATGTCATCTAAGCCGCGGAAGGTTTTCCCCTGCTTCCGGAGATCTCCATCACAAACAGCGGTGGGTTTCTTTCCAAAGCGGTTTTTCAGTTCACGAATATAACCGAATGTCACACTGCCAACTGTATAGAAAATAACGGGCGTTTCCTGCTCTAAAAGAGCGGCAATATGCGAAATATAGTCAGTCATGTCTTCATCCCCTATTTAAAAATTTTTTCCATCTCCAAGGACATACTGTTGCATCCACTCTTTTTCAAACGGCAGGCATTCTGGAGCCTGTAAAAACTCCTGTGCATGGGCACGCAACTGCTGCACCATGATTTCTTTTTGCGCCTGACAGTCGATCAGGCCCAGGCGTTCGATTTTTTCAACCATCGAGATCATGAACGACCATTCAAAGTACTGAAAAGCCGAGGCACTGGCCGGGAATTTCTCACTCAGCCACACCGTGCGCTGCCGGTAAGCATGTAGATATTCGTCCAGCGTTGCAGGATTGAGCAACTTATGATTGGTCGTCCAGGACGAATTGTTGCCCGGATGCCGGTAAAACGTATACTTGGGTAGGCCGTGATAGGCCACTTTCTGGGCGCCGGCCAACAGCTTGTACATCAAAGCAATGTCATCGTAACTGCCGTCTTCCGGAAAACGCAGGTCCTCCATCATTTCCCGGCGGAAAAGCTTGGTGGGGAACGCCATGTTGTATTTTTTACGCCACATGAGCGTAATGAGTGCCTGTTCGGCCGTCATGACGCACTTTTCATCAAAGATTTTATCCGCAGCACCACAAATGGCTACATCTGCATCGGTTTCGGTGATGAGATCATGCAAAAATTCCAGAAAATCCGGCTCGGCCCAGTCATCGTCATCGATGAAGGTGATGTATTCCCCCTGCGCGGCATCCAGACCGGTGTTGCGCCCGGAACCGATGTTACCGCGTTCCCGGTGAATGACGCGGATGCGGTTATCTTGTGCTGCGTAACGGTCGGCAATGGCGCCGCTTTGGTCGGTCGATCCGTTATCGATAATCAGAAATTCAAAATCCGGATAGGTCTGGTGCAAAATGCTTTCAATCGCGCGACTGACCAGAGCTTCCCGGTTATAGGTCAGCATAATGACAGAGATCATTCGTCTTCCCACCTCTTCCAAGGAGCCTTTTGATTGCCCCACAAATATTCCAAGGCGCCGCGATCGCGCTGGGTATCCATGCACTGCCAAAAACCCTCATGCCGGTACATTCCCAGTTTTCCATCGGCCGCTAGTCGCTCCATAGGGGTGCGTTCCAGAATACAATCATCCCGATTTTCCAAATAGTCAAACACTTCGGGTTGCATGACCATAAAACCGCCATTGATCCAGCCGCCGTCCTCCTTGGCTTTTTCGCGGAATCCGATAATATCCGTGCCGGAAGGGCCCAAATCGAGCACACCAAACCGACCGCCGGGCTGGATACCGGTTAGTGTGACAGTCTTACCGCTTTCCTCGTGTTGCAGGAGCAATGCATTGAGGTCCACATCACTCACACCATCGCCATAGGTCAGCATAAACGGCTCATCCCCAATGTATTTTTGCACCCGTTTGACACGTGCCCCGGTTTGGGCATATAATCCGGTATCTACCAGAGTGACCCGCCAGGGTTCTGCCACATTGTTGTGTACGGTCATGCGGTTTTCGGCGGAGAAATCAAAGGTGACATCTGAGCGATAAAGATAATAATCGGCAAAATATTCTTTGATACAATGGCTTTTATAACCGCAGCAGATTACAAAATCCTGAAAACCAAAACTGGAATAGTATTTCATGATGTGCCACAAGATGGGCTGCTCACCAATGGTGATCATGGGCTTGGGCTTTAAATGGCTCTCCTCGCTGATGCGGGTGCCAAGCCCACCGGCTAAAATAACAACTTTCATCTCTTGATCCCTCACACGAGCCATTGGGCTCCCGAATCCTCGATCAGGTAAGCAACTTTACGGTAAGCTTCGCTTTCTTTGATGGTTTGCACCATCGGATCATCGGATGGATAGGCAGACAAGATGGATTTGACCTTTTCAGCCAGCTCCAAAAGTTCGGGAGAAGCTTCGGCAATGGCAGCCGGATAATCTCCGTTTTCCACACAGTCCAGCATAAAAGCAACCATATTTTTCATTTGAGGGCCTTGCTCCAAGGCAAGGCGGAGATCGCGGACACAGCCAGATACATCGCCTTTATCGAGCTGCTCCTGCGACCGTAGAAAATACCAGGCAAACCGATGCAGATTGGGCAAAAGATGCAACATATTTTCGTCCCGGAGCAGATCGGGGTGATACCACTGGGACAAATAACTGTCTGCAAGTTGGCGGAAACAGGCAATCAGCGTTTTATATAGTGTGATATCGTCTATTTCGAGTGTCTGCAGTGCCAAAGAAACCGCTTCAAATGCAAACCAGACTTTGGGAAGCGCTTTGGACCAAGCTTCCCGGGTCAGCCAAATCGCATGGTTTGCAAAATTATTGTCCAGCTGAGTCAGCAGAGTAATGGCGTCACGCAACTTCTCAGCGGGCTGCCCATAAAAGCTATCCGGAAGCGATATCCGTGCCCGGATAGCATCCTGCGCCAGCGGTACGGGATATTCGCTCCAGTTGGTGACCGATTCCAGCAAAGAGGCACGGACAGCTGGGTCGTTTTCCGATAAAAATGCTGCGCAGATACCCAGCAAACCGGGCAAGCGACAGAACACGCCAACGCCCTGGCGTCCATTCCAGAACAGATTCAAAAGTGCAGTGACATAGGTATGGCGCAGTTTGGATTCGGTTTCTTCCGAATCGGTTATGTTAAAGACGCGCAGCACTTCTTCTTTAGCGCCCGGGATGTGCTCGAGCAAGGTCATAGCGCGCACCCAGTCAGACAGAATTTCCGGAGCTACGGACGAAAAATTCCACCCACGGAGCATTTCCCAGGACTTTTCCGGATGGCCGGTGCGGGCATAAGCTTCGGACAACATCAAATCAAGGATCTGCTGGTCGCTGGTCTTGGTCCGTTGCAAGGGGCCAATACAAAGAGTCTGTGCCTGCAATGCAGAATTATTGCAGAACCTGTGCCATTCTGCTTTGTATTGTTCCCCCGCCTGAATGACTCTTTCAGAATCCCGATCATGATGGGCCTGCAAAGCTGCCGAAAAAGAGACATCCACCCGGATAAAGGCCGAATCAGGGAAGTGCTTCTGTGCCCAAATGATCCATTCGGCGGCTTCGGGCAGCTTTTCTTCGGTTGCAACAATACATGCGTTTCGTGCCAGAGATGCTGCAAATAAAGGTTCTTCGACTTGTTCATTTTGCAGAACATCCATAGCCCGATGTGCGTAAAAATGACGCTGATCCGGCTGAAAGTTGGATGATTCGATGCATTGCGTCAAAATGCGCGCATTGTTTGGGTGTTGCTCCAGAGCTTTTTCAAGCAGTTGCAAATTTCGCTGCATTTTTGCTTGCGCATCGGCTTCCGTTTTCCAAGCGTAACCATCGTGATGCAGGATGGTTTTTGAGAAAAAGCGAATGACTTTTTCACTGGACGCCTGTAAGGATTCGTGAATGGTACCCGTATAGCGTATTCCAGACTCCATACGCACCATACGGCAGACCAAAAATTCATTACAGTCTCCCGGAAGCATATCGGCCGTGTTATAATTCCGGATTTTGATATAACCGGCATCGGCCTTGTCTTTGTCTGGGCTGCTGAAAAAGGAAACTAATTCAGACACATCGCTATCCAGATATTCATCAGCGTCCACGGTCAAATACCATAAGCCGGTGCATTTGTCCATGACCGCATTGCGGGCCGCTGAAAAGTCATTCACCCATGGAAAATCAAACACCAAATCGGCATATTGCTCGGCAATGGCACGGGTGCCGTCAGTCGAGCCGGTATCGGCGATGACCAGTTCGCAGGGAACAGCATCACGCAGCGGCTGCAGTGCTTTCAGACATTTTTCCAGCTTTTGTTCTTCGTTCTTTACGATCATACCGATGGAAAGCATCGGTTTTGCACATTTGTTCATCTTTCCCACCGTTCCTTTCTAAACGTTTAGGCATGTCGGAAAGAACTCAAAAATTAAGTTTTTTCCGACAGACCCAAAAGAGAAGGCGGAGCGGACAGAGCCGCCCCGCCTTGCATGGGTTTGCAATGTGTTTGGGTTGCAAGAACAAATCTTACTGCAGGAGCTGCAGAACGCCCTGCGGAACCTGGTTTGCCTGCGCCAGCATAGCCTGAGCAGACTGAACGAGGATGTTGTTCTTGGTGTAAGCCATCATTTCGTCGGCAACATCGGTGTCGCGGATGGTGGATTCTGCGTCCTGGATGTTCTCGGTCATGACAGACAGGTTGTTGATGGTGTGATCCAGACGGTTCTGGGTTGCGCCCAGAGTACCACGAACGTCAGATACCTTGTTAATAGCCTGCTTGATCAGGCTAACTGCAGCCGCAGCACCGTCCTGGGTGCTGATATTCAGACCGCCAATGCCGAGCGAAGAAGCGTGCATATCGCTGATTTCTACATCCAGCTTGTTGTAGCTGTCCGAGGTATCGCCGATCTGCAGCTTAAGCGCGCTGCCGCTGCCAGTGCTAATATCAATATTGTTACCGCTTGTGGTGATATTCAGACCGGTTGCCTGCGCCAGCTGACCAGCAGCTTCACCCAGATTTGCACCCGTCACCACAGTAACGTCATCACCAACCGCAGCCTGTACATTCTTAATTGCCGAATCACCTGTTGCAAGAACAAATTTCTGTCCATTGATGGAGAAGATACCTGCCTTAATTGCTTCAGCAGCTTCAGTACCAGCAAAAGCCTTAGTGGTGGTAACAGTAACCTTTTCAGCATTGGCTTCCGAGATAGTAACTGCACCGATATTGAGATTGGTCGAAGCACCGCCCGCTGCCGGTGTGGTGACCGCACTCATCGAGGTAATTTTGTCGGCATTTGCGCCCTTTGCATCGCTGGTCATAACCAGCTTACCGGTGCCATCAACAGTTGCCTTGAAAGTACCGCCAGTTGCTGTGTTGATTGCACTGGTAATTGCTTCATTAACCGCAGCATTCTGATCAGCTGCAACAGTCGATGTCGACAGAGCATAGCTCTTGCCGGTTGCCTCGTCAACTAACGTGTTGCCCTGCTTGGTCAGCGTGATGTTGTAGGTGGTGCCATTATCCGAACCCAAAGAAATCTTCAACTGATCTCCTGTTCCTAAGCCATTAATGGTAGCACCATTAATGGCAGCACCAGCCGTGGTAACGTTGGCTGTGCCAGCTGTAGTGCTGGTAGAAGCACCGGTGATTTCCACTGCGGTCGTGCCGCCTGCTTCCAGCGAGCCATCGAGCAGCTTGATGCCGTTGAAGTTCGAGGAATCGGCGATACGGTCGATTTCGCTCTGGAGCTGCTGAACTTCCTTCTGCAGCTGCTGGCGGTCGGTTGCGTCGTAGGTGCCGTTTGCAGACTGGTTTGCCAGTTCAACCATACGGTTGAGCATGTCATGTACTTCAGTCAGTGCGCCTTCAGCGGTCTGTACGAGGGAGATGCCGTCCTTCGCGTTCTTCTGAGCGGTTTCCAGACCGGTGATCTGTGCACGCATCTTCTCGGAAATCGCCAGGCCAGCAGCGTCATCGCCAGCGCGGTTGATCTTGTAACCGGAAGACAGCTTTTCCAGGTTCTTAGACAGAGCCGAGGTATTGTTGGAATAGTTACGGTAGGCATTCATTGCCATAATGTTATGTTGGATTCTCATGATTCACTTCTCCTTTACAGAATCCGCCCGCGGCGAATCCTTTCGTCCGCGGTCTTGAGGTGGGTGGGTGATCTATTCAGACAAGGGGCACGCCCCTCATTTGAAGCAAACGGCATGAAACAGATAAATTTCAGTCTAATTTATGTTTCGGCAGGCTTTCGGCAAAAATAAGCGTCCGGAAAAAGATTTCTTTTTTTTGCGGTTTGGGAAGGATTTATGGTACAATATTGATCAGAAAAGGAGGTATGCAGATGCATCTGCCCGAGGTCCTGCGACCTATGCTGGAACTGACGGTGATCATCCCAGCCACCATCCTGGCATTCCTGCCGATGAAAGGCCATCTGCGGGTGTCAGAACGCAAACTCAGAACCTATGGAATCCTAGGTTTGCTGCTTTGGGTGATCGTCGGCGGCGCGGTATGTGATACCCTGTATATGCCCAGCAACAACTGGTTATTTCCCTGGATGTTTGTTTTTTTGGGGTTTTTCTGCTGGGTGGTACAGTTGCCGCTTTGGAAATCGATGAGTGTGTTTCTGGCGGTGTGCGGGGTGATCTCCTGTCTGACCAATCTGGCGACCTTAGTCGACGCGATGTTCGTCGAGGAAAATTTGGACCCCTGGTTTGCGTATCCCGGCATTTGGGCACATCTTGCCTTGTGCTGGCTGCTGCTGGGTGTGTTATGGTATCCGGCGACCCATGCCGCCCGCTGGCTGCTCAACGAGATGGAAATGCCGTCGACCTGGTATGTGTTTTGGATTCTTCCGAGCATTTTCTTTGCGCTGAATATGTTCATCAAGCCGGTCGATTATGACATCTTACACAGCGGCTATATGCTGAGCGTTTATGCAGCCATTTTGCTGGCATTGCTGGGACTCCTGTTGTTTTGTTATTTCATGTTCTACTTAATGGCCCGGGGCATCGGCCGCCGGATGCGGCTGGTGCAGGAAAATGAAGTGCTGCACATGCAGGCCGCACAATATCGCATCCTGCAAAAGAACATGGAGGACACCCGCCGGGCGCGCCACGATCTGCGGCAGCATTTCATTGCGTTGCAGGGCTGCATTGACAGCGGCGACCTGCAAGCGGTTTCCGATTATGTGCAGTCGCATATGCAGATGATCCCGTTGGATACCCCCAAGTTTTACTGCGAAAATTTTGCGCTCAATGCGGTGCTGCACTATTATGCCACCTGGGCTGCCCAGGAAGAGATTCAAATGGACATCACGGTCCGGATGGAACGAGATACCTTGATCCCCGAACCGGAACTTTGCACCTTGCTGGGCAATCTGCTGGAAAATGCGCTCGACGCCTGCCGTGCGCTGATGCAGGAGCGGACCATTCAGGTACAAATCCAGCAAAATGGCCCGACGATCTTAGCCATTTTGGTGAAAAACACCTGTCCTGAGCCGCCCCAATGGAAGGGCGACCGGCTGGATTCCACCAAACAAAATGGACTGGGCTTTGGGACCCAGTCCGTGCGTCTGATCGCCGAGCATTATCATGGTTCGGCCCGGTTTACCTGGGAAAATGGTGTGTTTCAGGCGTCTGTGCTGTTAAACCCCTGATGTTCCCGTTCCCATTGTTGTTTATATCGATAAAAGGTCGGTTTGGTGAGCCCCAGCTGCCGCATGCAGGCAGTCGGGCGCATCTGACCGGCCTTTACCTTTTCATACGCTTCGCCAAAGGTGGCAAGGTCCAGCTTGCGCGGCCGGCCATACCGCGCCCAATCGCCGCGGGCCTTCATCGCTTCGATGCCTTCCCGTTGGCGCTTTTCCCGTTTTTCCATTTCGGCCTGGGCAAATACGGCATACATTTCAATCAGCATCTGGTTGACCGTCTGCAAGATGAGGTTGGCCATCTGGTCATCGAGCGCTGAATCGTCCAGCAGCGTGGTCGGGATTTCCAGGATCATCACCCGCACCCCGCGCTCCTGAAAATACCGCAGCTCTTTTAAGGTATCTTCTTTGTTGCGGCCCAGGCGGTCGAGCTCGGATAAAATGAGCACATCCCCCGGCAGCAGGCGTCGGCGCATGAACCGGTATTCCGGCCGGTCGAAGTGGCGGCCGGTTTGCTGGTCGGTATATAAGTCGGCCAGCTCCCAGCCCCGCGCGGCGCAAAACTCCAGGATGGCCCGGACGCCGCGGTCCAGGTGCTGCTCGGTGGTGCTGGTGCGGTGATAACCATAAACTGCCATGTGAAATCCCCCTTTGCTGGATTTATTGTACGGCAAAGGTATCAAAATGTAAAGATAAGAAATAAGACGTCTTAAAATAGAAAATGTATGAATTTCAAGACTTCCTGCGGGCAAAAACAGGATAATCTTAAAATGTATACATTTTAATACTATCGAAAGGAGCCTGCTTGCAGCGTCAGCGTTGGGTGCTCCCGGCCGGCAGGGTTATAAATCTTTCGCCGTGTGGCTATACTTGCAATAGCCGCTGATCCATGCTATTATATCAGTAGGCAAGATAGGATGTATCCACTGGATACAGCAAAACGCCCCGGAGCTGCAACCTCCGGGGCGTTTCTATTCCGTTTTGGGTGGGTGGCTTAGGCCCAAGGCTGGCTACCAACTATTCTTCTCTGTCCAGCCATTTGCAAATGTAGTAGGCGAGTACACTTGCCAAGACAGAGAGTGAAAAAGATAGGATGATCTCCACTGGAAACACCCCCTTCCTCTACCTGGTGTGGGGGCGGTAGCATGTTTAGTATACCGTGTCTCGCATTTCGTCACAAGCCGTAATTTTGCGAAAACCGTCTAAGTTAGACGGTTTTTTTATTTTACTTCAATTAAAACATAAAAGGAGGAATCTTTATGCGATCGATTTCGCGCGGCGATGTTTTCTATATTTCCAATCCCAACGCCACTGGATCTGAGCAGCGGGGTGACCGGCCGGCCATCGTTGTGTCTAACGACAAAGCCAACCGTTATTCTTCTGTTCTGCAAGTCGTTTTTCTGACCCGCCGGCACAAAACCAATCTTCCCACCCATATCCCGGTTTTGAGCTTTGGCCCAACCAGCACCGCTCTGTGCGAACAAATCACCCCGGTCGATATCAGCCGGGTCGGGACCTATGAAGGAAAAATCACCGAAGATGAAATGCGGGCAATTGATCGCGGCCTGCTGGTGTCTTTGGGAATTGCACAATAAAGGAGTTTGCTATGTCCACATACCATTATGGCGATGTTTATTACATTGAGCGCTTTGAAACCTGCGGCTCAGAACAATATTCAGACCGTCCTGCCGTGATCGTTTCAAACGAATTAAATAACCGGTATGGTTCTACGGTCGAGATCGTATACCTCACGACCCAGCCCAAAGAAGATCTCCCAACCCATGTCACCATTTATTCAACCGGGCGTCTGAGCACTGTTTTGTGCGAACAAATCACTGCGGTCGATGTCAGCCGAATCAAAAATTATCTCTGCACCGTTACCCCGGCGAACTTTCCAAAATCGAACGGGCTATTTTTGCTTCCATTGGATTCCGGTATCTTTCCGTCGCAGAGCATGCTCCAAAGGGCGCCGAAATAGACGAGGCCGAAGTGGAGAGATTAAAAGAAAGAATTTTGCAGCTTGAAGAGCAAAATCAAAAATTGCAGGCCAGCCATCAGCGGATGAACGAAGACCTCATCCGTTACCGCACTACCTCCAGAATTTATGAGCGCATCTACACCGATCTGCTCGTCGGCCCTAACCAAAAAGAAAAACAGGAGGATTCAAATGAATAAAGAACGCCGTTCCACTCTTCGGAAGTTGGCCGAGGAGATCGACTCAATCTATAGCTCGATCTGCATCATCCGCAGAAAAGAAGAGATGACCCTCGATAATGTCCCGGAAAATCTTCAAAATAGCGATCGCTGCCAAAACCTTGAGGAAAACGTAGACGATCTGAATACCGCTTGCGAAACCTTGCAGGATGTGTCCGAACTTCTGCAATCTGTCATTGATCGCAGGTAAACATTGTATGTCGCTGAAAATCTTGTATAATAGAAGGAGGAAGGATCATGTCGTCCAACGTCGTCCGCTTGTATGACGAAGTCGTCACACCACATCCGTCTGCCAAGGTCCCGGAATTTGTCGGCATCGACTATGATCGTTTGGCCGAAGCAATCCTGGTAAAGCAGGAGGAACATAAAAAAGAGCGCCGGGCAGCCAGAGCGGCTGCCGGCGCCGAAAAACGCAAAAAAATCGGCTCCAATGGCACAGTAGATCCCATTCGTGATAAAAAGGGTATTGTTCGCATTGCTCAATATTTTGCCGACCGCGGCCAGCCGCGCAATGAACTCATGTTCCTGATCGGCTGCTCGGTGGGGCTGCGCGGGTCCGATCTTTCCCGTTTGCGGGTCGGCGATTTCAAGCCGCCTGCATATCAGGCGCGTATCAAAGAGCAAAAGACCGGAAAGATCCGGGTGATCACGCTCAATCCGGTGGCGATCGATGCCTATCATGCGCTGCTCGCATCTCTCCCGGACTATTCCGATGATACCTATCTGTTCCAGTCGCAGCGCACGGGCAATTGCAGCATTGACCGTCATTCTTTTGCCCACATTCTGCGGCAAGCGCAGCACGATCTCGGGCTGCCATACCGGCTTGGCACCCACAGCATGCGCAAAACCTTTGCATACCATGTGTTCATGGACAACCAGCAGACGCCCGAAGTTCTGGCTTATCTGCAAAAGCTGCTCAACCACCGGGATAGCGTTACGACTTTGCGCTATATTGGTTTGGAGCAAAAGCGCGAACAACAGCTCTATAAAGATCTCGACTTTGGATTTTCTTTGGATGATATTCATACGGAGGAGGAATGATCTATGCTTCCTGGATTCTCGTTTTTACTTGGTCTCGGCGCACTGTTTGTTGGCGCCGCTTCTGCAAAACCTCGCCCGGCGCAGGATACCAAAGAAACCGCTCGGCTTCGCGATTTCCTGTACGATACTGATAATGAAATCGTACTCTATAATACTAGGCTTCATTTGTGTGTTCCGCTGGATTACCCACCTCTCACGCGGGATGTCAAACAATTTGCTTTTCTTGGCGATGTCGATCAGTTCGATGGGAAAGTGCGTGTCTATTGGAGTGATTTCGCGCGGTACTATGATATGTCTGTTCCTGAAGCGCGCTATCGATACTTTAAATGGCGCTGCGAAAAGGATGGTATTCCTTACGACAGCCAGATGATCTGGCGGTTTGTACGCGGACAATTCATATAAGTAAACTTTAAAGCAGGCTCCAATTTTGTAAATTGGCCCCTTTTCTACAAAATAATCACCAAAAAGAGCTTTTTTTATCTCCAAACAATCTGTAAATACTACAATAGTACATATTAAAATTATTTTTAAATATATCCTTTATGGACAAGGCCCGGCACAGAGTTATAGATTCTGCACCGGGCCTTGTGGTAGTATGATCTGGGTAAATCGTAAAAAATTTGTGGCATGGTAAGAACGCTATGATAGAATAAAAAAATAACCGTCTCCAGTCAAGAGAGCGGCGTTTCATCGACCTAAAATCGAAATAGGAACGACCGCCTTTGCTACAGGCCGCCCTTTACTGATATTTATGATACGCAAAACCTCCGTATTTGTCGAGTGTGAACCGATTCAAAAGAAAGCAGAGACTGGGGATGAAAAAATCAGCCAATACCATACGGGCGTGTCATTTCCGCAAACGCAATGGACAGTATGTGCTCAACCTCAAGGCGTGTTATTGCTGGCATATCCCCAAGGCGCTGCGCCGCTCCCGCATCAAGCCCGGTGACCTGGTCATGGTGCGCGCTCACGACCATCGGGAAGTGGTGCTGGTGATGGAGGTATTCCGCGAGGAAATCGAAGAAACCAACCGTACCTATAAACCGGTGCTATGCAAACTAAAAAAGAATTTTTTAAAAAAGCTATAAAAGCGGCAAGAAGGGATTCAAATGGAATACGCGAAGATCTGCGAGTGGTGGACAAATCAGCGAATACAAAATACAAATGAGCTGTCCGCTATATTAAGTTCGTACGGTATCCATTTTGCCTATCACTCTGGAAAAATCGAAAACGCCAGCATCACCTACTATGATACACGAGAGATTTTTACCAACGATACCGTAACGGGTTATACAGGAGATTTGCGAACATTATTTGAAATCCGCAATTCAAAAGAGGCATTTGAGGCAATTTTAACGGCTTTCGATCAAAGGATGCCTTTGACCGAAGATTTTATCAAGCAGATACAAAAACGGCTGACCGAAAACACCTATGACACGCGAAAGCATCAGCTCGGGGAACGTCCAGGTGAATATAAGCATAGAGATTATATAACAGGCCGAGATGAAACCGGCGCTCCGGCTTCTGATGTGGCCGAAGAAATGGATGAACTGCTGGATGAATTGCAAGACGTAGACAATAAAAACGCCCTGATGGCAGCGGCCTATTTTCATGCAAAGTTTGAGAACATTCATCCATTTGCCGATGGAAATGGCCGCACCGGTCGATTGCTGATGAATTACTTTTTGATCCTGCATGAACACCCGCCCATCGTCATACATGAGCAAGATCGAAAATCTTATTATGCAGCCTTGGAAGCGTTTGATCGGGAACAGGAGCTTTCTCCTTTAGTTTCTTATCTTCAGAGGCAGCTTGAGAAAACCTGGACCCCGTCTTTAGAGCGTTCAAAACCTGAGAAGAAGCGAATGGCTGATATCCTCAAAGAAGTTTCACTTTCTGCAAGTCAGACACACGACTACTCCCAATCCAAAGGCAAAAATACGGAGTGCTAACTTTACTTCATGTGCAATAAGGCCCGGTGCAGAATCTATAATTCTGTGCCGGGCCTTGCGGTAGGATGATCTGGGAAACTCGTCAAAAACTTGTGACATGGCAAGAACGATATGATATAATAAATTTTGCCAGTAAACAGCGAAAAAAGGTTGTTCCTCCCGGAAGGGAGGGGATACATATGACAGTGTTAGAAGTGCTTGCACTTTTAAACCTGATCTGTGCGATCGTCTTTGGTATCCTCGGATACATAAAGAAATAACCGCCCCCGGTTAAGAGAGCGGCGTTTCATCGACTCAAAATCGAAACAGGAACGACCGCCTCTGACACAGGCCGCCGTTTACTGGTATTTATTATACTCAAAACCTCCGTATTTGTCAAGTGTGAACCGATTCAAAGAAAGCAGAGGATGAGGATGAAGAAATCAGCCAATACCATACGGGCGTGTCATTTCCGCAAACGCAATGGGCAGTATATTCTCAACCCCAAGGCATGCTATTGCTGGCATATCCCCAAGGCGCTGCGCCGCTCCCGCATCAAGCCCGGTGACCTGGTCATGGTACGTGTTCATGATCATCGGGAAGTGGTGCTGGTGATGGAGGTATTCCGCGAGGAAATCGAAGAAACCAACCGCACGTATAAACCGGTGCTATGTAAGTTAAAAAAGAATTTCTTAAAAAAGATGAAATAATGCCGCAAAGCGCCCCGTAACAGGGATGCGGTTGCCGTAATTGTTTTAGGGCCAATACCGTTTTCACATCACGATTGGTATGCACGGTTTCCAATCATAATACCCTTTTCTTGTATCACTCCAAATGAAATAGGAACGCGACAGCTGTGTGTCATGTTTGCCGGAGAATAGCGGTGCTATACTTTGTGTGATATTATGAAATCTATCATAGCAAGGGAATGGGGTACAGAAAATGCAGATTCGGAAAACTATCAACGATAAAAAACAGACATTCCTCCCCAGCGGCAGCGGAACAACTCGCAGCTCCGTCTCCGGCTCACTGACATACAATTCCTCACATGCGCGCTGTGCTTCGATTAGGGTATTGATCGCCTGCTCGGTCGCGCGGAACAGAGTAAGGTACATCTTTTTATAATCCGGCATAAAATCACCTCAAACTTATATTAACCTGAAATAGGTTAAAAGTAAATAACCTGTTTTAGGTTATGGCATACTCACCTTGAGGTGAACACCATGAACAGATTGCGAGACTTACGGGAGGATGCCGACCTAAATCAGACACAGGTTGCCAAATTTTTAGGAATGTCACAAACCGGATATTCCAAATACGAGACCGGAGAAAACGATATTCCGACACAGATTTTGATCAAACTGGCAGGGTTTTATAAAACTACGACAGATTACATTCTGGGTATCAGCGATCGAAGAGACCCAATATAATTGCAAAGCGGTACGGAACACTCCGTACCGCTTTGTTGATATTTACCAATCACTCCTTGTCGGATTATGGAATTCCAGTTATACTAAATATGGTATATAACTACGAATAAAGCGGATACGGAGATGCTAAGGCAGTAGAAAAAGGGGAAAATTCATCGGTGAATCGTTAGGGGGATAAAGGTGGAAAACTTATCGCTATTTGATGTTCCGGAAGAAGAACAGATTCATGTGCAGCCTACTGCAACTCTGGACGTCGTTAAAATGGAGTTTGCGAGCGCACAAACGCTTTCTTGGCAGGAATTATTTTCTGGATTTGATACGTTGCATGCCATCACATATTCGTCTGGCATTGATTTCGTTTATCAGCTTATTGGTCTTTTTGAGCAGGCGGAAATCCTGTTTGGTTGTGATGAGGTCATCTCCTACTCTTTGCAAGAGGTCATGGCGTATCAGTGCAAGATGGTGGAGCGGTTACGCGATACGGCCAGCAAGCGGAAACTGGATTTGGTTTCTCGCATCGAAAATGGTACCCTGCATTTTTATGTGGCGCGCAGCGCGTTATCGCACGAAAAGATTTATCTTTTGTCCAATCGGGACGGACGCAAACGGGTTGTGATGGGTTCGGCCAATATGTCCCGCGCTGCCTTCGGTGGATACCAGCGGGAGAATATCTGCTATGTGGACGGCGATGCCGCCTATGACTGGTATTGGGCGTGTTACTGCCAGCTGCGGGAGGACTGTACCGATCAAATTGCAAAGGAAACGCTGCTCTGCGCCGATGATGGGGAGCATCTGGAAGAGTTGCCGATTGCAAGAACCATAAAAGTGAAAAAGGCACTTGTTTTGCAGCCAACGGAAGAAGCAAAAGAAGAAGTTCGGTTTGTTTTAGATGTAAAGAATCTGGCAGGGAAATTTGCGCCCTCGGTGCCCAAACCGGACAAAAAGGGGAAGTTGATGCTTTCGCCGGAAAAGGTCAAGTCCATCCGTCGTCAGGTAGTGGCAACGCAGACCAAGGAGAAAGAACTGCAAAGTGAATATCCGCAGCTTGAAATCTTTCCGGATGAGATGCTGGTGCGGCTCAATGGAAACGACTTGGACTTAGATCCTCCGAAAGCAGAAGTTGAGAAAGATGCTGCTTTGTTTTTAAAATATATGGATGGCTATGAGAAATTCCATGGCGATGTAACCGGGATGCAGCGGCGGTACTATGAATTTGCCAATTGGTTCTTTTGTTCCCCGTTTATGGCGTGTATGCGCGACATGGCGGTGCATTATAATCAGAACCTATTGCCGTATCCGGTATTTGGTCTGGTATATGGGCAGAGTAAGGCAGGCAAAACCAGTTTCCTCGAAACCCTTTTGAAGATGATGATCGGGCAAAAGACCAAGATTGCGGCACCTGATTTCACGCGTTCCAGTATTGAAGGTCTCAAGCGCACGGTCAAAGGCGCGCCGATCATTGTGGATGATCTGACCAATACCCGTTTCAATCAACATGCGATTGAGACGATTAAAAATGATGACTTCGGTGTGGCGGATGGCCTTGTGCACTATCCGGCAGTGGTTATCAGCGCGAATGAGGATGTAAAAGCAGTTGCGCCGGAGGTGATCCGTCGTACCGTGATCTGTCGGGTGCAGGCCGGTTTGACCAACACGGAAGTCATGCGCAGCAGCGTTGTGCGTACGGTGCAGCGCGAGGTGGGAACCGCTTTATACCGGGAGTATCTGCGGCGCATGATGGAACGGGTGCCTACTTTGTTGGAAGAAATGAAAAGTGATGAATCCGAAAGTGCGCCGGATATTCTGGCAGTATCCTCGCAGGTACTGACCGAAATTTTTCAGGCGTTTTCAGATGCACCTCTTCCGGCATACATACGCCTGCTGACACTGGAGGACTATTTCAGCGAAAAAGTGACCGGTAGCTACGCCATCAAAACCATTCGGAATGTCTGGAACACTAGCCGGTCATCCTTCGAAATTTCTGAGCGAAATAATGAGATCCGGTATAACGCCGGTACTACTTATGAGGCAGGTTATATTCTCAAAGAACTTCCCGAAACACTGGAAGCACATCGATCTAGAGAGTGGGTTGTCATGAATTTGAAAGAAGCACGAACATTTTTTGGCATTCCGTTCAAAAAATCTTGGTTGGATCGGTTTCAGAAGCGGTGAAATATGAAGCAATATTAAGCTGGTTCGTGACCGAATTCCGGAAATTATCAAAGCAGATGGGAAAATCTGTGTCTCTGAAACACTCGCTAATAAAGACCATATCATTCTTTGGATCAACTTCTCAAGCAATATGGTCTTTGGATGATCGGGTTGAGCTGCTGCCGGCAGAGTTAATCAGTGAAAAAGAGTTGGAAGACTTACTCGCAGAGCATATAGAAATTTTAAATCCGGATTGGCTATTAATCGGCCAGCAGGTACGCACAGTTGTGGGGAAATATATTGATTTGCTCTGTATGGATCACGATGGAGACTTGATTGTCGTGGAATTGAAAAAAGATCTGACTCCAAGAGAGGTTACGGCGCAGGCTGAACCGCTACCCGTCAAGAGGACAGTGAAAAAATATAAAGTTTTCCCGGCCAGCAGCCTGTAGGTTGCTGGCCGCTTTTTATGCAGCAAGGCACAACTCGTGTTTCTCCATCGGTGTCAGCACACCCAGGTTGCGCTGAACTCTCCTGGTGTTGCAATAGCGGATGTAGCTGACAATCATCTGCACAAGTTCCTGCTTACTGGTGAAACGCCTGCCATAATAGCGTTCCTGTTTCAGGATGCCCCAGAAACCTTCCATGGGTCCATTGTCAATACAGTGAGCGACACGGGACATACTTTGTACCATTCCTGCCTGTACAAGTTTCTGGTGAAATGCTCGGCTTGTATATTGGTAGCCGCTGTCACTGTGGAACAGAGGATGTGCGTCCGGATTGAGTTTAACAGCCCTGTCAAAGGTTTGGAATACGAGAGGATTGTCATTGCGCTCACTGAGCGCATAGGCCACGATGCGCCGGTCACAGAGGTCCAGAATAGCGCTCAGATAGAGCTTATGTACCTCAATAATAGAAAATACACGCGTCTTAAAATTCTGGAACCCGAGATTGTCGAGATGAAAAAGGCGGGTAGAACAAAGCGCGAAATTGCAGATTACTTCGGACTTACAAAAGAGCAGATCAAAGATTTGCTAAAACGCTATCAGCGTCGGGAAAGAAAAATCGCGGCAGGACTCAGTCCAAAACCTGTAGGTCGATCGAGAAAAGATGCGCAGCCCCACAATAAAGAAGCGGAACAGGCTTATGAGATTGCCCGGCTCAAAATGGAAAACAAGTTACTGCGGGATTTTCTGCAATCTACCGGAAGGAAGTGAAGCCGTCTGTAAAATACGCTGTGATCTATCGTCATCGAACCGAATATCCAGTAACTGTTATGTGCAATTTCTTTGGCGTGTCACGAAGTGGTTACTATAGCTTCGTAGGCCGCCTTGGTAAGCCGATAAAAAATGCCGAACTGATAGAAAAGATCAGTCAGCAGCAAAGAAAGTGTTTTGAAACCTATGGATACCGCAGGATGTGACAATGGTTGAAAAATAATGAGGGCATCTATCGTAATCCCAAAACAATTTTGCGCATTATGAAACAATATAATCTGCTTTCCAAAATCCGCCGTCACAGGAAATGGCAGCAGATGGGACGACAGATGCATAAATACGAGAATTTGCTCAACCGCCAATTTCACGCACAAAGGCCAAACTCGAAATGGGTAACGGACATTTCGTATATTCAAACCAAACAGGGAGTCTTGTATCTGTCTATGATTCGCGATCTCTACGACAACAGCATTGTGGCTTATAAGACTGGAACACGGCAGACAGTGAATCTGGTTCTGGATACCATTCGTTTGGCTATGAAGCGGGAGAAAAAGAAGATCGCTGCGGAGTTGCAGCTCCACAGCGATCAAGGGTTTCAGTATACTTCCCGAGAATACTTTAACCTAACTAAACAATACGGCATTACACCGTCTATGTCAAGAAGAGGAAACCCATATGACAACGCTATGGCCGAAAATTTCTTTTCTATCCTCAAAACAGAATGCATCTACCGGCACAAGCCCGCTACCTTTTCCGAGGCTAATGAGATGATTGACCGATACATTCACTTCTACAACCATGAGCGCATCCAGTTAAAAACAGGAGAGCCGCCGCTTGCGCGACGTCTCTCCTACTAAAACTTAATGTTTCCTACCAGGGGGCTTTTTGTCTATTGTCCGTTTTTACTGGAGCGGTTCACCGAGCCATGGTCCTCTCAGGCAGGACAGGCCAGCCTAATTAGGCGCCTGCAAAGAATAATCTCTGTTGTTTAATTTATAAAAGGTTGAGGATTTTAAGGAAATATCCCCACTTCCACCCGCTAATGTATTCTAATTATTTCATCTTTTTTAAGAAACTCTTTTTAGTTTGCATAGCACCGGTTTATAGGTGCGGTTGGTTTCTTCGATTTCCTCGCGGAATACCTCCATCACCAGCACCACTTCCCGATGGTCGTGAGCGCGCACCATGACCAGGTCACCGGGCTTGATGCGGGAGCGGCGCAGCGCCTTGGGGATATGCCAGCAATAACACGCCAAGGCAAGGCAACCGTATTTTCATATTTGAATCATAGGGGATCAAATTATGTCGCGAAGCTAGCCAGATATGACATGGCCCTTGAAAGGGGGGAACATGGCTGCTATGCTATGAGCAACAACATACGGGCCGAAGGAGGGGATCGGTATGGCAAAGCAGCAACCCGATATGCCGAAAAGGATTGTTCTGATACGGACCATGGGAGGCGTAATGCTGATCCTGTTTGGAATCAGCTTTGCATTCTTTTATGAAAGCCTGTTTCAGCCGTATAAAATTATTTGGGTTTTCCCTCTGTTCGGCGGACTGGTGACCTATAAAAGCAAACAATACCCGATTCGAAAGAACATACCTCTGGCGGTTTTTCTGGGAGTTCTGGCTGGTGCGATGATATGCCGGATGTTTTGGCTCATGATTTCATAAAGGCTTGCACGGCAAATGACACTTTGGAACGAGACGAATGGGGAAGAGGTGAAAATATGTCCCGCGTGAATACGAAAAAATACATAGCAAAGATTCCTTTTGCCATCAAAGCGTGTTTACTGGTCGCGTTTTTAGCAGGAGCCATTTATTTTGTGGTTTTAATGGCCATGAATGCGCACGATCTGTATTATTTTCAACACAACATCGACACAGGGAACGTTGGCAAAACACTGCACTATTTGGAATGGTCCGAAGATGGGAAGCTTCTAACGGACCAGACATTTACCATCGATCTGACGCCGGAGCAGCAGTCTGAAATCTCGAAATACTTAAAGCAGATGACAGAGGGTGGACATCTTACTTTCAAAAGGCATGAACTGTCCAATCAAGTACGAATCCAATTCACCAATCCTGGCAGCCCGTATTTTTATCGGGATGCCTATTCGCCGGACATTCGGCTTTTCTTGCGCAGCGAAAACTATGAGGAAGGCTTTGAAAAGCTGCTTGCTTTTGTGCAGCAAACCAAGCAGGAAAAAATCTCCTCCATTGAATAAAAAGAGGCATTGCAATCTGCAATGCCTCTTTTTTGTTAGCTTTTACGTGCATCCCAAAATATAGCCCAAGATATAAAAATTCGGAAATCACCAATAATGCACCAAAAAATGACATTTTTCGCCGTTTTATTCCATTATTATAGTAGCGAAAAGACGCGGTTTTTCTGCATATGATTTTCCGAAAGGAGGGAATTGGATGGAATTAAATGACTTTTTTGATTGCATACAGACGGCAGCGGACGATTCGCACAAGGACAGCTTTGCGGCTTTTCAGGAAGCCCAGATCGTTGCTTTGATCAAAACGGCAGAAGAGAGTGTCCAAACTTGTTTTTTCCCCAACGATTCGAAACCCAAAGTGGATGCGGCGCTGGTATCTGCATTTGCCGAACTTTCAGTCAAATATATGTGCTATGGCATTACCACGCTTCACGGCGCCTGGAAAGACACGGTGCAGAACTGTACATACTCTGTCGTGGGCGACTGGTTCAAGGCCCATGACGACCTCGGGGAAAAATTGCTGATTTCCTATCTTGCGGCGCATAAATTCAATCTTGCAACCAACACCGACCTGATGAAAGCCATCGTCAAAAGACTTTGTGAAAAAGATTTCCTGCTCACGGAGACAGCCTATGCAAAGTCTAAGATGAATGACCAGCCAAAAATGCTTTTGGCCGTCGTCCATCAGTGTGCACCAAAACAGTATGAGGATGTTCGGAAAGCCTGGTCGGATGCTTTCCCGGGCGATTTGCTGCAACAGCTCACCGGGCGCCCCTGGTTTGGCAAATATCAGCAGACCGATACCTTGTTTGAATATTACCTGCGCAAAGCGTTGGAGAATGCCGCGAATCTTATCACAAATTCCAAAAATCATGATGAGTATGGCGCAACATATTACAGCGGCGTGGGACTGTATGGCTCGTGGCAAGTGCTTCACCACCATGAATACGACAAGGGCGTGGCGGTCGTGCAATGGCTGGACAATGGTTTGGCGAAACAATATAATCTGCGCTCGTCCAAAACGATGAAGACCCATTTTGATGATGTCCAATCGGAATGGAGGTCCAATTATCCGGGACAAGCTGGCTGCGTAGCTCCGGATACCCTGATCCGTATGGCAGATGGAAGTGAAAAGGCAATCCGGGATATCGGTCCCGGGGAGCAGGTGCTCAGCGAAGGAAATACGGTTTCGACCTGTTCGGAAGAACATATCCGCAACCATTCCATAACGGCGATGTATGGCATCAACCAAATCAAGCCTTTTCTCTCGCTGGAACACGCGGTCAAGACCAAACGCGGCTGGTGCAGCCTGCATCCGGCGCTGTCCAACCGGATCAATCCGCATTTTGATGTTCAGCATTTGCTGGTCGGTGATTTTGTACAGATGCTTGGCCGGGACCAATCGGGAAACCTGACCCTCCAGTGGGTCCGGGTGGACGAGATCCCGGTGGAAGTGCGGGAAAGCGCCCCCTATTTTGAGGGACATGATCTGCATTTTCGGGAAGGAAAAAATTCTTATTTCGCCAACGGTTTCCTTTGCCTTCTCAATTACCCGGAAATCACCATCAAACGGGTCATGGACAATCTGGCAGCCATGACCCCGGAAAATCGAACGGCCTTCCTGACCTTTATCCAGGAAAACCGCGACCTGGTAGGCCAGGTGTTCGGAGAAACAGCAATCCATCAGTTTCTTATGGAGGTTCAGCATGTCGAGTTATAACATTCGCAATATCCCCCGGATTGGTCTGCACTTTGCAGAGCCTGCCAATGAATTAGCACCTACCCTTTCCATGGTTGGGGGTGCCTTTCTGGTGGACGGGAAACCCATCAATGCCTATTACGGCAACAAGGCGTACTATTGGGAGCAAGACGACGCATCCGGTTGCCTGTACCTGGACTCCTTTGGTCTGCCGCGGAACGGCTTTTTGGAGTACAAGGGGACACGCCGGGACTTCTGGTGTGATTATGAGGTCGAGTTTCAGATGTCCTACATAAGCAGTGCCAATCAGGCAATCCCGATGCGCTTTTGCCTGGGCCGGGAAGAGGATGAAACCGGAAACGGCTTCTTTTATTGTAAGTTCTGGGTGAAAGATGAGCCGATCGTGGAGCACCAACCGGGCGATCCTTTGCAGAGCTGTTTTCAGATGCCCGTCGGCGCGGAACTGTGCATCGATTTGGATTTGTCCACCTTCTGGAGCATCGCAGCATCCATGATGCCAGAAGATTTTTTCGTCAAAAACCTGCATATCGTGATCGATTCCACCTTCAATACTCTGACCGGCAGCGTCACAGAAATCAAGGGCCCCACCGGCGGCGACGGCGGTGTTCACAACACGCTGAACGGGGAAGTCATCATCCCGGAACAGGACCAGATGTTGTACAAGGCCCGGGCAGCCTTTCAAGCGAGCCGAGAAACCAATGCCTGTTTAAAAGAAAACTTCCTGAAAAAAGTAGGGACCGAACTGCCGTGCAGCGTCGATGAATTGTATACAATCCCCGAACCCGGTGCCATCGTGGACGAAGAGCACAAGGTGACGATAGGCGGACAGCAACAGGTACAGAACAAATCAGCGGAAACCCTGTATTATCTGGCCGCATATTATATGGCTGATACCTCGGCGGAAGGCGTCAGCTACGCCGATATGTTCGGCATCACCAAGGAATACGCCAAAACCAGGGTCGAAGAAATCAGTAAAACGCTCTTGGAGCTGGTAAAGGATGCCGATATCAAAGACTTCCTGAAACAGTATGCCAAGGCCACTTTAGGCAATGCGGTGGCCAAGTCTTCGGACGCGCAGCTGCAAAAAGCCTTGCATGGCATCAGCAAACCAGCCGAGCGATGTGCCTATTACATGAATGGCACCACGCACGATGGGGCCATGAACCAGCATCCAGGGTTCAGCAAGGTCATGCAGCAGATCAACAAGTATGTCTATTCGGCCATGTTGCCCACACTGCGCAAGTATTACGACAATGGTCCGTACTGGGCCCAGAAGCTCTACGACTATGCAGTGGCACGGAAAGTGCTGTTAAAGGCAAGCACCATAGAAGGAATGTCCAAAGTGACCCATCTTTCGATGATCCTCACTTTTTTGGACGACCAAAAACATGACATCTCCTATCAGAACAATGGGAAGACCATGACGGCAAGCCTGCCTTACGGGGCGGCCCTGTATATGCAGATTTATAACCTGTCGCTGGCGGAAATGATGAACAACGCCAATTTCCAAGCGGATGGAAAGACGACGTTTCTCCAGATCATGGAGAACGTATTCGGGGTCATGTACGATGAACTGGCAAAAGGAAAAAGCGACAAGTTTTCGGACGACATTCTAAGAGAAATCAAAACAGAACTGGCCGAATATGGGGAGATGACCCGGAAAGAGTTCATCGACCAATGTCTCAACATCGCTGACGAAGCGATCAGCAGCATTGGGGCGATCGGGGATCTGCTGCAATGTTTCTCTGTCATCAACAAGTGGTGCGCGAAGCATCCCGGTACCCTGGCGTTCGGCAAATGCGTGGCTCTTTCCATGTATGCTTTTTCCATGTTTGTCTGTGCCAGAATGTTTACCAGCTGGTCGGAGCTGGATACGCTCCAGAAGGCTGAGGCGGTCGGCGTCTTTATTGCAGGCGCAGCCAATGCGGGGGAGACTGCTCTGCGCTGGTTTTCCATCAAGACGCTGCTCAATCCCAAAGCCGGCTTGCAGGACAAGCTCAATGCCGCAACCCGGCTGAAATTCGGGGGCGAAAATTTTGATGTGATCCAGGGAATCGGCAGCACCAGCGGCACCGAGCTGGTGGAAACCACCCAAAATGCCGCCCGGTATGTGAGCAGCATCCAGAGCTCCAGCGGCGTGGCGACCGAGGTATCCCGTTTTACGAAACTATTCCGCATCGGAAGCATTGCGCTGCGCATCGTGAATGTTGCTCTGCTGGCTTTTGCGGCCGTCATCACCACTTTAGACATTATAGCGGACTTCAAACACGACCGTTCAGCCGCCATCAAAGCGTTGGACATTCTGGACGTAATTGGTGTGGGTGCTGCGGCTTTGCTGGAAGGCGTCTCCATAGTGCTGGATTTGGTGGGAGTTGTCTGTGATGCGATTCCGATTGTGGGAGCGATCTGTATGCTGGTGGGCTTTATTTTCAGCATCGCCGCGATGATTGTAAAGGAGAACTCCGATCCGCCGATGATTCTGTTTATCAAAAAAGAGATTGTTCCCTTCCTCAAGAAACTCCCCGTCCCGCCGGTGAGCGCCACACGATATAAGCTGGCTCCTTTTGCAGCGGTATAATACCAGCCCTTTGCAAAACCATACAAACGCATAACGGGGTTTATCATCCCCGAAACCCATGAAACAGCCCGGCACAGAATCTACCATTCTGTGCCGGGTCTTGTCTCATAAGTTTATGAAAGGAGCAACTACGATAGGAAAAAGCTATCGTAAAACTTTCCATCTGCATCCCTTGCTCGTGCGTCGGGCTACTCATTTGAATGAATCAGGGTTCTTATATCTATAACGCGCTTCGACATATTTGTTGTAACGCTTCACCACCCACGCTGGGGCGTGGGCTTACCATCCTTTATATCCTGCCCGATGCTTTGTCCATCTTGATGTTTACATTGACCGTATGTGCCATATAAAACACCTCTTTCCCACTCATAGTATAGGCATAAAGAAAAAACAAGAATTTTTCTTTACCTTTACAAATGCAATTGCACCAAGTATGACGTATCGTGCCTAATTTCGGCTACCCGGTGGCGTGGGATTTTTGATTTTTTGCTTCCGCATTTCGGAAGCAAAGGAGGGACAGCAAGCATAATAAGTGTCTAGACACTTGCCTTTTTTGCAAAAAATGGTTTTGCAAAAAAATCGGCGAACGCGAAAAACTTAGTTCCGCAATCCGCCGGGTTGGATGAAGAAATTGTAAAACGTTCGATCGGTGATTTGGACGGCTTTGTCGAGCATTTTGAGATCAAAGGACGTATTTACGCAACCAATATCATGGAGCCGGGCAAGGTGAGTGAGACGCCTTTCTTGGACATTGCGTATCAAATGGGATGCCAGGTATAAGAGAGCCAGGTGTTCACGTCTTTCATCTAAACGGCGGCCTGTACTGGGGGCGGTCGGTTTCAAAATGGGGAGTTCCCCTGTTGGCTGCGCGGAACTGTTTGCTCCTCCACGGCCCATTGAAATATTGATAAATCGCTGTAAAGGTATCCTGCGCGGATAAACAGGTATCCATGAGATAACCTTTTTCTCCGGGATACTTTTGCAATCCTCGATCGTAGAATGCTTTGTGCTGCTCGTCAATGATAAACGGCATGATGCCATATTTCAGACATTCCTTGAACATAATCAATCTGCCTACGCGCCCGTTTCCGTCTTGAAACGGATGAATGGATTCAAACTTAGCGTGAAAATCAATGATATCCTCTACCTTGACTGCCGAAAGCGCATGGTAGGATTCCAGCAGTTTCCGAAGTTCCTGCTCTACATTTTCCGGAGCAACCGTTTCCCGGCCGCCGACCTCATTTGGCAGCGCTTTGAAGTCACCCACTTTGAACCAGCTTTTTCGCTCATCGGAAGTCCCTCGTTTCAAAATTGCATGGAACTGCTTGATGAGATCCATGGAAAGATCTTCTTTCGCGTGCTCCAGCATGAAGTCAAAGGCCCGGAAATGATTTTGCGTTTCGATAATATCGTCGATATTCAAAACCGCATTGTCGGATAAGATCGTATGCGTTTCAAACATGGAACGTGTCTGTTCTTCCGTCAGTTGACTGCCTTCCATACGGTTTGTATGATAGGCAAATATCACCTGCACTTTGTGGTACAAACCACCGGGCAGATTCATTTCCTTTTGCTCACGTAAGATTTGCAATATTTCCTGATTCATGGATTCTTCGTCTCCGGAATTTGCTGACGCAGCGCAGTCATAACTTCTTCGTGCGTAAATCGTTTATCCGAACTTGCAGCTTGAATTTCGGCCGCATGCAGTTTGTCATACACTTCATAATCCAGCATAAAGCATTGCTGACAATCTTGCGCTTTAAAAATTTTAGCAGTATCCATGATCGCCACCTCCTGAATAATTATATCATATATGTGATTTGGTCATTGTCATCCAATTTCACAAAATGGAGTGCGCAAGGCGTATTCCAATACGCAACATTTTTTGCTTGAGTCAGCGGAGGAAATTGTGGTTTTCTCAAATTCTTCGCAAAACCATTTTTTACAAAATGGCGAAGTGTATATACACTTCCTTTGCTTGCTATCCCAGATCTGCCCTTTTGTTTTCGCTTGCAAACAGAAACTTTGCAAAAAGCGTACGAGCATACAAATCCAAATCCCCTCTTCTAGCGTCAAGCTGGAAGAGGGGATTTCTCGTTTTCGCTTCCGGGGAGCTGCTTACGGCGTTTCTTCTGCCGGATACCACTGAAACTGCATTTTCGATAGGTCATCCAGCGGCAGCACATACGCCAGGATGCCGTCCTTGGATTGCAGCGCCTGCACCTGGGACGCATCGGCAAAGCCGGACAGGTCCAAGCTGGCCAAAGTTTTGGCATCGGGAATCTGCATGTCGGTGTATTCGATTTCTTCCGGGTCAGCCAGCTTAGAAAGCGCGGACGTTTCCAGAGAATAGATATACCCCGGCCCGTTCATGGCAGCGATCGTAATGCACGCATCATTGCCGCGCACGATCATGGCGGAATCGCCCTGGGTATCGCCAAGCCCGATTTTCTGCACATCGATGCCTGCCTGCAGCGCGCCGGTCTGGGTATCAAACAGCAGCAGGCCATTGTAATTGAGCACGCAGATCACGTCCCGGTTAAAGAAGGGCACCTGTGGCGCGTCGGCGCCGATGGGTTCGGAAATCACTCGGTTGTATACCGCATCGGTTTCGGTGAGATCGCCTTCTCCCACCACACCGACCGGAAGCCAATATCCGCCGACTTTGCGCATTTGTACATCGACAGACGGGCTGTCATCCGCAAAATGCAGCCGCACGACTGCTTCGGTGTCCTCTTCCGAAACGACTTCGCTGGTAAACCAGCTTTCGAGGATCATCAAAACTTGATCGCCCTCGGTGTGCGTGACTTCCTCGCCGAAAAAGCTAAATACGGTCTCGGCCGCGGCGCGCACCTGGGTCAGCGTATCCAGCGAAGCGCCGTTGAAGTTTATCGCATCCTCGGGAATGGTCGGCCACGGCAATCCAGCATTATAATACAGGTCAAACTTCTCGCGCATGGTGTAACCGGCATCCTGTCCGGACAGTTTTTCCTGGATAAAGGCCAGATGATCGTCGCACCGCTCCATGCTGCGGATGACCTTGCGGCCCTGTTCCTCGCCTGCCGTGATGGCAATCGCCGACCGGTAATCGGTCATCCCGCCGCCATACAGCTGGAACACCGCCACATAAGTATCTGCATCCTTGCCGGGGGCCAGCACATAGTCGGCCACGGTCGGCGACGAGCCGCCGTATTTGGTGTACCAGACATCGTCGCTATCCGCCAGCGCGCGCTGGCTGTCGGCCATATGCTGCTGTCCTTCCTGTGACAGCACCGGATAGGCGGGCCATACCGACTTATACGTCACCGCGCGCGCATATTGCTGCGCCAGATCGGCAGCCGTGCGGTCGTTCCGTCCGCCGTCATAGGTGTAGTCCTGTACGCTGCCGCCCGCGACCGTCAGGTCCAGCGGCGTCTCGTCCGAAAAGGTGTACCGCATCTGCGTCAAATCATCGCTGCCGTCGCCCGTTTCGTCCCAGCTGCGCACGGTTTCTAGCTTGCCGCCAGTCAGCTGGAGCGACGTTACGATGGTTTCTTCCAACGATGCTTCGCCGGCGGGCAGCGGCGCCGGCAAGCCCAAATCGTTTTCATACAGCAGCCGGAAATGTTCCAGGCTGTCCGCCGTGTCCACAAACGGTTCATCGTTGATATACGGATTGCCTTCGACCTGGCTGACCTTCCAGGTCCCGTCTGCCTTTTCAAAGTGGATGCGCTCGGCCTGCCGGGTCGCAGGGCTCGCCGAGGCCGTCCATTCGGTCACAATGACCGCCTGCTGGTTTTCGGCATCGGGCAGGACGGTAAAGCGGCTGACCGACGGGCTGGAGGTGCCGATCTGCCACAGCGGTTCGCCGTCGGTCTGACCGGTCTGCGCGCCCAGCGCGGTTTGCTGCTCATAAAGCTTTTGGGCCAGGTCATCGTTGAGCAGCTCATACCACGGCTCGGCGTCGCGGTATTTTCCGCTCATCCACTGCTCGGCCAGGGCCACGCACGCGGCGTCGGTTAGGTTTCCCTGGGCCGTGCCCACCGAAAACGCGCAGCCCAGCGCGCCGACCGACAAGGCCGCCCCAAGCACCAATACAATCCCGCATTTTTTGATGCGTTTCTCGAACAATCCTTCCAGGCGTCGCATAAGCCCCTCCTTATCTCCGGTAAAGCACGACACCAGCGCGCGCTTTTTGACCTGTTTTTCGACCGACCGCAAAATGGTCTGCCCGTAGGCGCGGCGCGCCGAAAAATCCATGCCCCGCACCACCGCTTCATCGCAGGCCATTTCGATATCTTCCTGCGCCAGCCGCGCCATGTGGTGTACCAGGGGATTGAACCAGTGAACCGCCCGCGCGGCGACCAGCAGCAGCTTAAGCCACAAGTCGCGCCGCTTGTAGTGGGTCAGTTCATGGCGAAAGATGAAGGCCGCATCTTCGGCGGACAGGTCTTCGTCGGGCAGATAGAGCGCGGGATAGAGAAATCCGGCCAGCATCGGACAGTCGGCCGCGCGCGTGACGCGTAACGGGATGTTCCGGGAAATGCCAAGCGACCGTTTTTGTTCCTCGAATGCCGCCAGCAGTGGGTTTCGTGCGGCAGGGTGGCTGCTCTGTTCCAGCACATAGTAGAATGCCAGATATCGATATAACTGCCAAACCGTAACGAGCAGCACGCCCACGCCCCACACGACAGACAGCACATAGCCTAAATCGAACGAAATAAGCGATGGCATATCAAGCGGAGTCAGCGCCTGAGCCTGTTCCTGCGTCACCCAGCGGTTTGCCACGGTCCCGCCGTCCACATCCAGAGCAGGCAGCCCGGCCTGTTCGAGCTGGGCAGGGGTAAAGTCGGTCTGCGTCAGATAGGTCGTGCACGGCGCGACCTGCACCGGCGGGTCGGGCAGCGTCAGCTGCACGGGGATGAGCAGCCGGAGCGCCAAAATGGCCCACACAAGGCACATCATCCGCGGCGGATAGCGTTTTTTGAGCGTTCGGCGCAGCAAAAACAGCAAAACCGCCACCACCGAAACGGTCAGCCCGATCTGCACCAGATTGCTCGGCAGGTTTTCCAAATGCAACATGGCCTTCACCTACTTTTGCTGCTCCTGCGCATCCAGAAAGGCGCGCAGGTCGTTGAGATCGTCCTCGGTGAGCGCGCCTGCGTCCGACAGGCTGGCCACAAAGTTCTTGACCGACCCGCCGCACAGGCGCTCGACAAAGCTGCGGCTCTCGCGCTGCAAATAGGCTTCGCGCGTCACGCGCGGCGTGTACTGGTTTTGCCGCCCCTGCTTTTCGCACGACAGAAAACCCTTGTCGCACAGCCGGGACAGAAAAGTCAGCACGCTGGTGGCTTTCCAGTCGCTCGGCACCTTTTGCTGCACGTCCGAAGCCGTGACCGGCGGCGACAGCGACCAGACCGCCTGCATGACCTCCAGTTCGGCATCGGGCAGCCGTTTGTTCTTTTCCATGCCGTCCTCCTCCTATTCTACAAATGTAAAATTTTTTGGATGCTTATATTCTACAATAGTAGAAAAAGAGAGTCAAGCAATACTTGGTAACAAAATGGTTTCTCATGCCGTGCGGTTTATATTTTTTCTAAAAATTCTACCGCAGAATACAGAATACATATTGAATAGTATTAATGTTATGCGTTGCACTAATTTCATAGATTTTCAATGAAAAAAATAGGAATTGGTGTATAAAGGATAAAAGGGAATTTCATGAGAGACAGAATCAAAGCAGACATCCAAAGGATAATCTCATTTTTGCTGATGCTGGCAATATTACTTCCATCTGAACTAGCCTGGGCAGCGCTAGGCGACCCGACTGTGCTGCCAAATTTTCGATCGTATCTGTATCGGCAGCAGTACAACCAGAGCGATCCGACGGAGGGTCTGATTCAGGGGAACAACAACGAAATTTCGTTTACCAACCCCAAACCGCTCTACTATGTCATCCAAAAAGACGAACTGGTCAACGAGGATGACCCAAATCATGTCAACATTGTAGAAGGACAAACCTATCAGGTCCCCCTGCCCGAGCCGCTGGTGTGTTACCGGGATATCGACAATGAAAAGGTCTTCCATGACAAGGGGTTTGTGTTTGCGCGCATCAACGCCCAAGAGGGCAAAAATTATTTCGAGATCCGCTTTAAAATCGAGGACGGCGAATATGATCTATCCCAACTCTTTGCTGTGCATTTTTCGGTTTCCTGCGTGCTGGACCAGAAAAAGGCCGATGACATGGATACCGACGAGGACGGTCAAATCACCATTGATACGCAGCCAACCCCGACCGATGTCATCATCGAAGAACTCAAGCCCGCCCCGCCGGTCGAAACCACATTGACCAAAACCGCGCGGACCAACGGCACCGAAACGACCTGGACGGTGGAGTGCAAGGTAGGCAATAAAGAAGACAATATCCCCAATCGGCTGGTGGACACCCTGCCGGTTGGCCTGGACTATGTGGCGGACAGCGCGAGCGTCACGCCCGCAGGAGACGCGCCCACTTATGACGATGCAACTCGCACGCTGGAATATATCCTGCCGGACGGTGCCCAAACCGTGACGCTGACGTACAAAACCACACTGTCGCCGGATGTGCTCACCGAGTTCTGGCAGTATGGCAATCAGCCCAGCTTCACCAACCAGGCGCAGGCCAAGGCCGGGGACACCGTCTGCGCCACGGCTGCAAAGACGGTGTCCTACCCCCTGTCCCCCCTGCTGGAAAAGGAAGATATAGACACCGACTACGACGAAGAATCCGGCAAATATTTTGTCACCTGGGGCATCACGGTGGATACCAAGGGGCAACCCCTGAGAAATCTGACCCTGCAAGACACCTACGGACAGGCTCTGCTGCTGGACGAAGAATTTTCCAAATGGGAAATGAAACTGACCTATGTGGACCCGGACCGGCCCGACCCCCATATCGACATTCAGGAAACAGACGTGGTACGCAATCCGGATACCAACAGCCTGACCATCGATTTGCAGCCGTATCTGGAAAAGATGAGCGGTTTCCCCGACCAGCCCTTTCAGCTGAGTTATAAAATGGAGATCGACCGCACCGCACTTGAGCAGGGCGCGGCGCAGGAGCAGTTCCGAAACACGGTTTACGCCGCGTTCCAAACCGACGCGATGACCGAGACAAAAAATTCGGTGACCGTGACCGCCGATTTGCCGGTCAAAACCGAAAACACCCTGCTGACGCAGGAGGGCAAAAGCTACGATCGGAAGACCCGGGCGCTAAAGTGGAAATCGACCATCAACCCCGGTCTCGGCATCGATGGCATGGCGGTCAACCTGACCAAGGCGGTCTATGAGGACCGTTTTACGGCAGGGAACCAAAACGGCTATGAAGACCAGACATTCGGTCTGGACGAAGCGGCCCGGCAGACGCAGGAACAGGAGATTGAGCGGCAGATCAAGCAGCAGTTTGACGAAAAGGGCCTGAACACCGCCACGGTCAAGGTGTCCATCACCGAGGACGATACTGCGCGCGTGCTGCGGGTCGAGCTGGAAAACACCGGAACCGCAACCATCTCGTTTACCTACAATACCTACCTGCTCAACCCCCAGCACTGGGCAGCCAACCTCCAAACCCGGAATTTCCGCAACCAGGTCAAGCTTTTGAAAGATGAAACAAAAATCAGCGGCACACCCCTCACCAAGGATGCCACCGCATCGGCCTATGTCCCGGTTTCGCTCACCGTGCTGCGCAAATGGCCGATGTGGACCTATTACACCGACAC
This sequence comes from Intestinibacillus sp. Marseille-P6563, assembly GCF_900604335.1. NCBI lineage: Bacteria > Bacillati > Bacillota > Clostridia > Eubacteriales > Butyricicoccaceae > Intestinibacillus > Intestinibacillus sp. Marseille-P6563. Next base: position 40,439 of record NZ_UWOD01000004.1, read on the forward strand.
CAACCGTCTGCACTGGGAAATCCGGCTCAATGAGCACGCGGCGCCTTTGGGCACCGTCCGCGTGACCGATACCCTGCCCGATGGGGTCACATATGTGCCCGGCAGCGCGACCGTAGACGGTCAGCCGCTCGATGAGACCGACACCGGCGGCAACTATGTTTCGGTGGAGGGCAATCAGCTGGTCTTTTACCTGCAAAATGTATCCGCGCAGAAAAATATCCAGTTTTATACCACCGTGGACACCAATGCTTCGGAGTTCCTGCAAAAGCAGGAAAAGGCCTTTCTCAATACGGCCAAACTGGAAGTTTTCGATAACGGCCAGTGGGTGCAGACCGCAACGGCCCAGGAAACCGCCAAGCTGAAATATTCCATCCTGCAAAAAACAGCCAAATTGACCGAAGGCGCAGAAAAAGGTGTCCAAGAAGCGCAGTACACCGTGAAGATCAACCCCATGCGCACCGAATTGGCCAGCGCGGAAGGCGAAACGGTCGTTGTGCAGGACACGCTGGCCGACGGTCTGGTGCTCGATCTGGAAAGCGTCAAGCTGTATCAGGGCGTGACCCCGTCCGTGAACAAAACCAATGACACCACGCACGTCTACACCCCGGTGATCAATGCCGGGGAGGCCCTCGAAGTCCAGCCGCAGTTTGATGCCGTGCTCAATCAGCTTGAGGTGCCGCTCCCCGCGAGCGACCAGCCCTATGTGTTGACCTATACGGCCTATGTGACCCGGACCGGGGTGGACCTTGACAACCAGGTGCGCCTGCTGCATACAAACGCGGCCGACAACATGGGCGCCGACAACGAAACCGTCAAGCATATGACGGTCGGCGGCGGCGCGTCGCTGCGTCCGCCCAAGAACAGGTATTGCTCGGTGCTGCTCAAAAAGGTCGATTCTTCGACGAATCAGGCTCTGGAGGGCGCGGAATTTGGGCTTTACAGCGACCAGTCGGAAGAAGCGCTGTTGGCCATCGGTGTCAGCGGCACCGATGGCGTCTGCACGCTGTCGGTGCCCAAAAGCGCGGTCGCCGGGCTGGATACCCTGTATTATAAGGAGCTGCGCGCCCCGGACGGATATCTGGTCGGGAACAACCACGACTGGACACCCATCACCATGGACGAGGTGAACGCTTCGGCCGATGCGCCGATCGAGGTTGCAAACACCAAGGCGCAGAACAATCAGCTCGGCCGGCTGCACATCGTGCGGCAGGACGAGAACACCAAGGAACCGCTGGCTGGGGCCGAGTTTACCTTGTACGATGCCGATGGGCTTGTGGTCACCTACGGCGTGACCAACCTGCGCGGCGAACTGGATTTCGACGGGCTTAAGCCCGATGCAGAATATACGCTCAAGGAAACCGACCCGCCGGTAGGCTATCCGCCGATCGAACCGCAAGAAGTCCAAGCAATGCAGGAACCGGAAGCAACCGTGGTGGAAAATGCGGTAACGCTGGTTTCATGCACCATCACCAAAACCGATACCGACACCGCTGCACTGCTGTCCGGCGCGACCTTTGGCCTGTATGATACGGCCGATTGCAGCGGGACACCATTGCAATCAAAAACAACCGACGCGACTGGCACCTGCACATTTTCCAATTTGGACCCCCGCGAGAAGTACTGGGTGCGCGAGCTCCAGCCGCCCGAGGGCTACCTCGCATCGGACACCATACACACGCTGAACCTGTCCGCAGAACAAGACATCCGGCTTCCCATTTCCAACACCAAGGATAGCTCATCCGGCGGCGATGGCGGCGATGAGGGCGATGGCGGAAGCAGCGGCGGCTCCGGAGGTGGAGGCGGCGGGGGCGGCGGCGGCAGTGTGAGCCGCTATACGCTGACCTACGACCTGGGCTATGAAAACCTGCGCGAGCAGGAAACCTATGCCGCCGGCACGCGGGTCGACCTGGATTGGACCCCGGCCCGCGATGGGTACAGCTTTACCGGCTGGTATACGGATGCCGCCGGCACCACGCGCGTGACCGCAGTGACCATGGACCGGAACCGCACGGTCTACGCCGGTTGGAAGAAATACACGGTCCCGGATACGCTCAACGACGAGGACCATTTTGCCTATATCGTCGGCTATCCGGACGGCAACGTGCACCCCGAATGGAACATCACCCGCGGCGAAGTGGCGGCCGTATTCTTCCGGCTGCTCGACCCGGATGTGCGCACGCAAAACCTGACCTGGGACTGCACCTTCACCGATGTGCCGCTGAACAGCTGGCACCGCAGCTCGATTGCGACCATGCAGGCCATGGGCATCGTCAGCGGGCACAATGCGCAAGCCTTCCGGCCCGATGTGCCCATCACCCGCGCCGAATTTGCGGCCATGGCGTCCCGGTTCGATACGAGCGATTTGGAGCCATCGGGCACGTTCTCCGACATCGGCGGCCACTGGGCCGAGGAGGAGATCCGCCGGGCGGCGGCGCTGGGCTGGGTGCGCGGCTATGAGGACGGCACCTTCCGGCCCGACCAGTATATCACCCGCGCGGAAGCGATGACCCTGGTCAATCACATGCTGCTCCGGCTGCCCGAAACCCCGGACGACCTGCTGGAGGATATGATTCATTGGCCGGACAATGCAGACCCCCAGTTCTGGTCCTATCTGGCCGTGCAGGAGGCGACCAACAGCCACGACTGCCAGCGGAAACCGGATGGCGTTTATGAAACCTGGACCGCCCTTACCCCCAACGAGGACTGGTTCCAGTACAACCACAACCCCGCATGCTGAAACAGCAAAGAGCCGACATGAAACCATGTCGGCTCTTTGCTGTTTAATATTTCAGATCATAGTCGCTGGTGAAGCCCATTTCGGGTGCCGGTTTTGCAATCGGCGCCGCAGAAGGCGTTTCGTCGATGCGGAAGGTGCTGATCAGCGACTGCATCATGGCTGCCTGCCCGGAAAGTTCCTCACTGGCCGCCGCACTTTCTTCTGCCGTTGCCGAGTTGGTATGGACAACCGAAGAAACCTGATTGAGGCCCTGGGTGATCTGGGCGATCGCTTCGGCTTCTTCCGCCGCGTTTTGAGAAATCTCCATGACCGCCGTAATGACCTGCTTGGCGTAGACCGACGTTTCTTCCAGGACCGACGCCGTATCGCCGGCCAGCAAGCTGCCCTTGTTGACCGCTTCGATCGAATTGAGGATCAGTTCCTGGGTCTTCTGGGAAGCTTCGGCCGATTTGCCGGCCAGGTTGCGCACTTCATCCGCCACGACGGCAAATCCCTTGCCGGCCGCGCCCGCGCGCGCCGCTTCCACGGCTGCATTGAGCGCCAGGATATTGGTCTGGAACGCGATGTCGTCAATGGTCTTGATGATGCCCTGAATGATATCGGATGTCTGCTTGATTTCGCCCATGGCCGATACCAGATCGCGCATTTTGTCGGTGCACATTCCCAGCTTTTCGCCCGCGAACTTGCTTTGCTCGTTGGCATGTTCGGCCTGTTTTGCTGTATGCGAGATTTTCTGCGAGATTTCCGAAGCCGATGCCGAAAGCTCCTGCACCGAGCTTGCCTGCTCGGTCGAGCCCTGCGCCAGCGCCTGTGCCCCGCTGGCCACCTGATTGGCGCCTGCGTCGACCTGGCTGGCCGCTACGCGCACCTGCGACATGGTTTCTTTCATGGCATCGGTGATGCCGTGCAGTGACTGCTGAATCTGTACAAAGTCGCCGCGGTAGAGAGCCGGGGTCTGGGCGGTGAGATTTTTGTTCGAGATTTCACCCAGTACATGGGCAATATCCGAAATGATCTCTTTCAGACCGGTTTGCGTATGCGCAAAGACCTCTTCCAGGTCGCCGATCTCGTCGTTGGTTTGGCGTTCGATGTCCGAACTCAGATTGCCCTTGGCAAATTCCTGGGCCACCTGGCCGATCAATTGCAGGGGTTTGACTAGAGCACGGGTCCGGAACAGACAAATAAGCGAAGTAATGACGATGCACAGCAGGAACCCAATCGCCAGAATGGCAAAGATCATCATGATCTGCTGCATGTACTCGCTGCCGGGCAGACAGGCCAGAACCGTCCAGTGGTACAGCTCAATAAAGCTGGTGCCGCCATAATAGGTCGTGCCGTTGCGCTGGTACTTGATCACCTCGCTGCTTTGGTTGTTTTCCAGCAGCTGCTTCATATTGTCCGAATACTGGATGTCTTTCAGGTTGCTCATCAGGACCGTGCTGTCCGGGTGATAAATGATATTCTGGGCCGAATCGTACACGGTGATATAGCCGTTTTCACCGATCTGGATTTGGCTGAAATATTCCATCAGGCTGTCCAGCGACAGGTCAATGCCGACCACGCCGATCATTTCCCCGGCCGCATTGTTGTACGGTACGGCGGCGGTCACGACCAGATTGCCGGTCGAAGCATCCTCATACGCCGGTGTCAGGATGCTGACGCCCGGATTCTGCTCCAAAAGCTGATACCAGATGCGTCCGGTGATGTCAAACGAAGCGTCAGTGATGTATCCGTCCGACTGGATGACCTGGTTATTTTTCACGCCAGCCAGCCAGACGCTCTGCACGGTTTCCCCGCCGACCGAGTCGGCATATTGCAGATCGCGCAGCGTCTGCTGGTAAAGCGGCGACGTTTCAAACCGGTAAGTCGCCGGCGATTGCTCCATCTGCGTCATGATCTGCCGCACCGAGCTTCGGTCGCTGACAAACTTTTCGCTGACGAAAAAAGGCTCAAAATATTGCGTGACCTGGCTCGAGACCGAATCCATCTGGTTTTCGATGTCCTGGTTTTGCAGGGTACAGATCGTATTGACGACCGTTGCGGTGATGATGATTGCCAGGATGATCAGAATAATTGCGGTGGGTATTGCGGTGTTGAGGATCATTTTTCCACTGACCCCAAGTCGAAAGTGTTTCTTCTCTTCTTTGGTTTCCGCCAAAAGCATGATTTACGTTTTCCCCTCCTATAATTTTTTCATGTCCCCCATGAAAAGTGAATAATTTTATAAAAAAAGACACATCTCCCAGAGATCAAAACGGGGAGATGTGCCTATTTTTACGCACGACAAAAAGACAGACTTTGTCTGCCCGGTGGAGTATAATGCAAAGAAGAATCGCTGGTCAAGTCCCCGGTTGATAAAATTTTAAGAGGTAACTCAATGCGCGCCCACTTTGGGATATATATTCATATATATCGGATATATATACAAACACATACATTATACCAAACGACCAAAAAAAGCAAGTCTAATTTTGCATATTTTCCTCAATTGTGCAAATTTGGTTTAAAACTGTGTAAAATTTTATTTTGCAAACTTCCATCTGCGGCCGGCTTCCAATACCTTGAGCGCCTCGGCACAAACCTTTATTAGATTTCCCCCTGACGCAGGAAGTCCCGTATCTGAAAAGCCGTGAGCAGCTCAAAGCAGGCCGCCGGGTCATCCAGGCGGTAGCCCAGCTTGTCGCGCAGGATGGTGATGCGGTGGCTGATCGTATTGCGGTGAAAAAACGACTGCGCCGCGATGGCCTGGATGCTGCCCTGATGCACCAGATATAAATAGAGCGTCTGCGCAAAGTCGCTGCCGTGCCGGGCGTCGTAATCGAGCACCGCGCCCAGCTGCTCACGGACATAGCCCTCCAAAAAGTCGCGGTTCGGCACCTCGAGCAGTAGGCGGAAAAAGCCCATGTCGTCGTAGCTGGCCCGGCTTTTTCCCTGGCTTTTGCCCCAGTGCAGGGCAGCTTGCGCCTGTTCCAAGCTGTTTGCCAGCCGGCCCAGTCCCGGTACTTGCCCGCCGATGCCGGCCGCGACCGTCCGGTTGGCAAACCGCGCTTGCAGCCCGGTTTGCAGGGCTTGGACCAGCTCCTCGACCGCGTCCCGCCCATCGGCCCGGCAGACCATCCACGGATTGGGGTTTTCCAGCAGCGCAAAGGCTGGATGCGGCAGCAGAAAGCCGGAAATCCAGTCGCGCAGCACCGGGTCGGCCGGGGCTTCGGGGGAGATTTGCAGCTGCACCACATAATACGGCCCCTGCGGGGCAAAGCCCTGGTCGGCCAGCAGCCGCAGCGCCGGACCCTGCGCGGCCTCGCGGTCGAGCAGGGTCAAAAACGCCCGCCCGATGGCCTCATCGCGCCGGGCGTCGGTAAAGATGCGGTCGCAGTAATCGCGGGTAATGTCGTAAATGTGGATGTGCCAGGGCATCGCAAACAGCGGAAATCCCTCGGCGTTGCAGAAATCCAGCACTTCGGGCGGGATGCTCCGCCGGTTCAGATACGGCCCCTCGTTGACGATCAGGCCACAGGCGTGCTGCCGGAAAATGCTGTGCAGCAGCTTGAGCAGCCAGCCCTCGTCTTTGCCGCTGAGCACGCCGGTGGTGAGAATCAGTTCCCCGCCGTACAAAAACTCCGATGTGGTGTAATCTTCGGACACATAAACCCAGCGCATGCAGTTGGTCAGCCCTCGTTCCCCGGCCAAAAGCTGCAACTGAAACCGCTGCCGGGTGTCCTCATAAACGTCGCGCAGCAACAATGCCACACGCACCGCCCCCTTTTGCATTTGATTGTGATATACACACAATCGGCTGGTTTACTGCGCAGCATAAGTTCTATGCTGTTGTGCTGGTTGCACAACAGTGCAATTTTTTATTGGGACGTGCGACTCTTGCCTCTGCGAAACAAATCCTCTATACTGCATACAGAAATAAAAACACAGCAGCGGCTGATGTTCGGATGAAATGGCGAATGCAACGACGCATTTTATCGGGATATTGGCCGCTGCTCTTTGCAGATTAGGAGGTTTTCCCTTATGTTACGAGAGGCTTTACCCGAAATCGTCACCGAAACCCTGCCCGGCCCCAAGGCACAGGCCATTTTAGACCGCCGCCATGCGGTCATTCCCAACGCCATCGGCTGCGTGTATCCGGCGGTCATCGAGCGCGGCGCGGGCGCCATCATCGAGGACGTGGACGGCAACCGCTTTCTGGACTGGATTGGCGGCGTCGGCGTGCTCAACATCGGCTATTCGCACCCCGAAGTCGTCAAGGCCGTGCAGGAACAAGCCGCGCGGTATTTCCACGCCATGTTCAACGTCGTCACCCACGAAGGGTATGTGGCGCTCGCCGAAAAGCTGTGCGCGCTGGCCCCCGTCTGCGGCGAGCACAAGAAGGCCTTTTTCGCCAATTCGGGCGCCGAAGCCGACGAAAACGCGGTCAAGGTCGCGCGTGCTTACACCAAGCGCCCCAACATCATCGTCTTTTCGGGCGCCTTCCATGGCCGCACCATGCTGACCATGTCCATGACCTCCAAAAAGGCGTATGCCGCGGGCATGGGGCCGCTGCCGGGCGGCATCTTCCGCGCCCAGTTCCCGTATTATTACCGCAAGCCGACTGGCATGCCGCAGGAAGCCGCGCTCGATTACTACATGCAGTCCATCTATGATGTGTTCGAGCAGTGCGCGGCCGCGGACACCATTGCGGCCATTGTGGTCGAGCCGCTGCAAGGCGAGGGCGGCTTTATTCCCGCGCCGCTCGAATGGGTCAAGGCCGTGCGCGCGGTCTGCGACAAGTACGGCATTTTGCTGGTTGCCGACGAAGTGCAGACCGGTTTCTGCCGCACCGGCCGCATATTTGCCAGCCAGTACTGGGACGAGGCGGGCGTGCAGCCCGACCTGCTGACTACGGCCAAGTCGATTGCCGGCGGCGTGCCGCTATCCGCCATCGTCGGCCGGGCCGAAGTGCTGGACGCCCCGGCGCCGGGTACCATCGGCGGCACCTATTGCGGCAATGCGCTGGCCTGCGCCGCGGCGCTCAAGGTCATCGAGATCATGGAGCGCGACCATCTGGCCGACCGTTCGCTTGAGATCGGCAGCCGGGTCATGGCCCGCTACCGCGAGTTGATGGAGCAGTATG
>NZ_UWOD01000005.1 GCF_900604335.1 Intestinibacillus sp. Marseille-P6563
CTGTACCTGTCCATGATCCGGGATCTCTATGACAACAGTATTGTGGCTTACAAAACCGGAACGGAACAAACGGTGAATCTGGTTCTGGACACCATTCGTCTGGCAATGAAGCAAGAGAAAAAGAGGGCCGCTGCAGAGTTGCAGCTCCACAGCGACCAGGGTGCTCAGTACGCCTCACAAGCATATTTTGAGCTAACTCAAACATACGGCATTACGCCGTCTATGTCAAGACGTGGAAATCCTTATGACAACGCTATGGCGGAAAATTTCTTTTCTATCCTCAAAACAGAGTGCATCTACCGCCACAAACCGGCTACCTTCTCGCAAGCCAATGAAATGATTGACCGCTACATCTACTTTTACAACCATGAGCGCATCCAGCTAAAGACTGGAGAAGCGCCGCTTACGCGACGCCTCTCCGCTTAAAACTCAATCTTTCCTACCAGGGCTCTTTTTTGTACTGTCCGCACAATCTGGGGCAGTCCAAACCCTTGCGGGGCGTTTTTTTATCCATTCACCGGCAGGCAGTTGATGCTGCTCACCTCTTTGGATTCGAGCAGATATTTCATGCCGCGCATGGTCACGTCGTGCGGGGCGCGCAGCGTCACATCAAACAGGGCGCTGCCGTCCTCCTGCCGGGAGACATTGCTTTGCACGATCTGCACCCGGTGCTCAGACAGGAAATCGGCAAACCGGGTGGGAAATTCGCCGCTGCCGGTCACGGTAAACTGCACATGGCTGGTCTGGCTGGGCTCGGCATGGGGCACCAGACGGTGCATAAAGATTTGCAGCACCGCGACCACGATGGTGGTAAAGATGCCGACCACGACCATGCCCGAACCGATGGCAAGGCCGATGACCGCCGTGGCCCAGATGCCGGCCGCCGTGGTCAGGCCCTTGATGGTGTTGCCGTGCTTGAAGATGACGCCCGCGCCCAGGAAGCTGATGCCGCTGACGACCTGGGCGGCCACGCGCGCCGGGTCGGCGCCGCGGGTGCCGGCAAAGACTTCGCCGGTCGCGCTGGTCAGGTCGGCAAAGCCGTATTTGGACACGATCATCAGCAGCGCCGCGGCGCAGCAGACGATCACATGGGTGCGGATGCCGGCTTCTTTCAGGCGGCGGCTGCGCTCAAAGCCGATGCCCGCGCCGCACAGACAGGCCAGCAGGATGCGCAGAAAAAAGTCCAGGTTTTGCGCGATGGAAAATTGGCTGTTTAAATACGTCGTCAAAGTCATGGGACCGTTCTCCTTGGATGTCGAATTTTTTGGTATCTATTATACGCACGATGTGCTATAATGTAAAATTAGAATTTGTGGGTATCCATATAAAGAAATCTTATAGGAGGCCGGTATGCTCGATCCCAAGATTGACTCTCTGTTGCAGGTTTATGAGTGCGGCAGCTTCATGGCAGCCGCCAAAAAGCTGTCGGTCACCCAGCCGACCGTCAGCCATCATGTTAAGGCGCTGGAAGAAGAATTGCACGTTTCCATCTTCGACCGGCACAGCGGCAAGGTGATCGTCACGCGCGAAGGCGAAGAAGTCATCAAATGCGCCAAGAAAATGAAAGGTCTGTATCAAAGTTTGCGGCAGGACCTGCGGGACAGCAAAGCCATGGTGTCCCACCTGACCGTGGGGGTCACGCACACGGCCGAAAGCAATCCCATCGCCGAAGCGCTGGCGAACTATGGCGCACAGAACGATCACGTTATGATTAAAATGATCACAGGCACGATAAAGAAACTTTATAGCAAACTGAAAACGTACGAAATCGACCTGGCCATTGTCGAGGGCCGCATCGCCGACCCGAGCATCCGCTATCTGCTGCTGGACACCGATTATCTGGTGCTGGCCGTGTCGGTCAACCACCCGTATGCCCGGCGCGGGATGATCACCCTCGGGGAGCTGAAAAAAGAGCGCATGATTTTGCGCCTGCCCAATTCGGGCACGCGCAATCTGTTTGTCGCCCATCTGGAAAGCAACAACATGAGTTTGAGCGAATTTAACGTGATTTTGGAGCTGGACAACATCGCCACCATCAAAGACCTTATCCGCCGCGACTTGGGCGTGTCCATCCTGCCCAAGAGCGTGTGCCTGGACGAACTAAAAAAGAAAAAAATCGCCGTGCTGCCGGTCGAAAACCTCAGCATGGTGCGCGAAATCAATGTGGCATATCCGCAGGACTTCCCCCAGATGGACATGCTGCACGACATCGTCAAATCCTACCGCGAAACGCTGCGCCATTACCAATGAAAAAAGCCGCCCTTTTGGGGCGGCTTTTCGGTTATTTAAAAATCTGCTTATCGTCCGAGGACACAAAGAAGCTGCCCTGGTCGGACGAAAACAGGACCGACAACGTGGGCCGGTGCTTGGTGAACTGCTGCGCGAGCTGCTGCTGGGTCAGGAAGTGGCTTTCCTGATATTTCATGCCCGTGCTGTCGCTGATAAAGCGACCGGCCAGCGTGCGCCAGAAGTTGGCGCCAAAGATTTCGAACGTGGACAAAATGAGCGCATCGGCTTCGTTGATCTCCGCGCCATAGATGCGGCGGACCACTTGCAGAAGGAACCGCTTCTCGATGCCAGCCATGACGGTCACCTGTTCGGCGCCGCGGGTATAGGTCAGCTGCTGGTATACCGCTTCGCCAAAGGGTTCGCCGCGGTAATCGTCCGACTGCACCCGGGCCCGGATATTCAGCCCGAGCGTGGACGAAAACAGGCCGTTAATTTCATTTTGCAAGGTCTCGTGGTCGATGCGGTCGGCCTGGGGCTGGCTGAGCTGGCCCTTGCCGACAATGGCCATATCGGCGGTGGTCACGTGCTCAAACAGCCAGCCGATGCCGCCGCCGACAAATTCCAGGATTTCGTCCTTGGTACACTGACCCTGCTGCAAAATGGTCTGGTATTTGACCAGCTGGATGTCCCGAAATTCATCGTGCAGGCGCTTGTGCTGGAAATAGCCCTCAAAGGCGATTTGGCGCATATAGGCCTCTTCGCGCACCGCGTGCACGTCAAAATAGTCTTTTAAGTACGCCATGCCCTCGCGCAGCAGCGAAAAGCGCATGGAAGAATCGTCAATGTTCTGGTTGACGGTCTGGATGAGTTTGCCCGCAATTTGGAAAAGCTGCTTGTGGTCGTTGTCGATCTCCTCGACCCCCATGGAATAACGGTCGCTCCAAGGGATGATCATGGATGGTCCCTCCTTCTCTGAATCTATCTTTAGGATACTGCAAAAGATTTAGAATTCCATTAAGGTTTTGGAAAAAAGAGCGCCCGCTGCCAGGCAGATGGAAACCTGGCAGCGGGCGCACAGCGTGCAAGGGTGTTACACGGTCTTTTCGTAGGTCGTCTCTTCAAACGAGCCGATGGCGTGGCAAAGGTCGCATACATCCGGACGCTCCTCATAGATAGCGCCGCAGAACACACAGCGGTAACCGGTCGCCAGGGTGGTCTTAGGCTTGGGAGCCGGTGCGGCCGGCTTGGCCGGCTGGCTGGCCGAACCCGTGCTGCGCGGCATCTTGGCCAGAGCAGCCATGAACTGGAACTCGTGTTCCTGTTCGATCTTGGCGATGCTGCGGAAGAGCTTGGCGATGTCTTCGAAGCCCTCTTCCTCGGCGATCTTGGCAAACGACGGATACATGCTGCTCCATTCACCGTATTCCCCGCGGGACGCAGCCTGCAGGTTTTCGGTGGTCGAGCCAATGCCCTTCAGGGCCTGGAAAAGCAGCTTGCCATGCATGCCTTCGTTGGTCGCCAGCTTTTCAAACAGCTCGGAGATTTCCGGATGGTTTTCCAGACGGGCCTTTTCGGCGAAAAACAGGTATTTGTTGCGGGCCATCGATTCTCCTTGGAAAGCGGCGAGCAGATTTTCTTCGGTGCGGGTTCCTTTCAGTTCCATAATGTTCCTCCTAGGGGTCGGCGTACATGGAGTCGATAATAGTTCTTATTATTATGGATTGAGTATACTATATTATACTTAAAAAGTCAACATTGAAACCGGCGTTGATGATAAAAAAACAGGCAAGATTTTTGGTGAAAATGACTAGGAAAATTTTGAATATAAAGATAATAAAAGAATTACTGTATAAAAAAGCGTGTAAATGAAATTCTGAAAACTCGTTTTAGGGTTTTCTAATAGAGTAAAGGTGTATCTTCAATAAACAAAAAATAACAGATTTTCCAAATAGAAAACCTGTTATTATAAAAAACGACAAAATAGTTGCAAATATATTGTGATATTTGGTATGATATATACAAACGAAATAGATGAAATTTCTTTTGATTCCAAAAAAATCCGATCAAGATAAAACACATATCCATATATTTGGATGGCTATGACGTTTATATGCTTTCAGAGATCGCTGGGAGAGATAACTATGTTTTTGTGAAGGGTCTTGCGATACTCTTGCTCATTTTGAAGCATGATGGTCAGAGAGGCCGAATCATTCTTCGGTGGCTTGCGAACCGATACCTGCTGTGCACTAAGCTGTGCACCGACTTTAGACATGGCACGAATTTTGGAAGCCTGTCGTCCATGCCGTGCCTGTCGGATGGAATATACTAACATAGCTTATACCTCACTGCACGTTTTAGAACAGTTGAAAATTGTTCTATTATTTATTATATGCGTAATTTATAAAGAATACAAGCTATCAATGGTAAATGTTTAGTAACAAAATAGAGGGAAAGGAGGCGCGGGCGGCCCAATTTGAGCCGCATTCGCCAAAGAATGTATGGAACATCAGGAACTGAATTTCAAAGAATGTATCAGCCGAAAGATTGGGATTAAGCTGCTTGATTTTCTTCAGCTCCAATCAGTCATGCCGGATTTTACGGAACTGCTGAAGGCTGTATCTATGCAGCGCGACCGGGCGGCTGGGCCGGGGCAGTATATGGATGCCAACTATCATTTAATGCATGACAACATCTTTGGTATTTTGGGCGGACGGGGCAGCGGCAAGACCTCAGTGCTGTTTTCTTTACGGGAATATCTGATGAAAGAAAATCGTAACGATATCATTTTGCCTATCATTTCCCCCGAGCTCATCAGCGAAGGATGTTCCATGCTTTCATGGGTGCTGTCCATGTTTCAAGAAACTGTGGCTCAGATGGAAAAATGTGTACAGCAGAAGCCGGATGTCCTGCATGAAATCGAAAAACAATATCCATCACAAAGCTGTGATTGTTATGCATCCAGTGCACTCAATTTGCAGCGGGAATATGATGACATTCTACAAGAGTGCGGTACCCTGCGCGGCCTGCAGGATATCCAGCCCTACGAATACGAGGATATGATTTCGCTACGCGCTCAGCATTCCCGGCGGCAATACCATTTGATGAACCGCTTGAGTAACTTTTGGAAGAAACTTGCTTTTGTGCAGCGAAAAATCACCGGACAAGAGCAGACACCTCTAATTTTTATCATGTTCGACGATATCGATCTGGCTCCGGAACGGAGTATGGAACTGCTGCTCTCAGCATATAAATATTTTTCCAGTCCTTATGTGGTCATCGTTTTGACGGCTGCCATGAATACGCTACGCCAAGTGCTTACCTACCGTATGTATGAAAAGGTAGTCGGTTCCAAATATGCTTCGCTGATTCAGGGACATGATATTCTGGGAGGCAGTGCTTCCGGCGGGACGGTGGATCCGTATCAGATGGGTCGGGCCAATGAAGCGGCGCTGGAGTACCTCAATAAGGTGATTCCGCAAACCAGCCGCTATGAACTGAGCCGGTATGATACGTATGACCGCAAGCTTTTGTTCCGTTACCCCAAAAAGGAAAGTACAGCGCCCTATGATATCCATACCGAAAATTCGGTGCCACTCGGTCAGTTTGTGCTGCGCTGCATCGAGGAGCACAAACTGCTTTGCCCGGCCTATGGCACTGGCGCAGCAACACGGAATTTCCTGGCCGATCCTCATAAAAAGGAAGAGCTTGCACGGGAATATTATCTACTCTTTGGGGACAAAAACCGCTACATTTGCAATGCCTGTCTGGGCATTTTCCAGGCCTGCGAACAGCTGCAGGATATCCGTACCCGTATGAGCGTCTCAAAAGAAGAATGTGGGCCGGAATACGTTCGGGAGATCTACTATGTGCTGCGGCATCTGCTGACCGTGCTTATCACCTCCCATACACGCAGTCTCGAGGAATGCAGCCGCTGGATCCCCGACCTGCTTAAATTTACCTATGGTACGCATTACCTGTTCATTCATTACAGTTTTCTTCTAGAACAATATACCATTTTGCTGCATGCCGCCGAGGAAAATGTGGCGCGGGAACTTAGCGGCTGTGAGCAGGCCATGACCAAGGAAGCCTATGTGGCACGCTATGCCGACTGCCTGCGGGAACGCCATGCTCAGATCAAGCAAAAGATTGGTACACTGTTTTTAATGCTCAACTTCCTGGAGCATTTGACTTCAGTAGTTGCACCCGAATATTACAGTACCATCGGGCAACCAGGGCGTACCCGTTCGATCCATGGCCTGCCGCAATTTTTGGAACTGATCAACCATGGGGCACTGTACAACAGTCAGGACACCGATCTGATGTTGTTTCCGCAGGTGGAATCCATGGACGATGCCATGGAGTTTTACGGCGATATTCTGGCCGAACCCGAACGTTTTCTACACTTTGATATTGCCAACGCCAATCATGTGGCCGATTATTTCGGATATCTCAGCCAGCATCCGCGGTGGATGGGCATGCTTTCCAATGAAGTGACAGAGCACATGCTGGTTTCTCCCCTGTACACCGCCTGCACGCATAATCCGGCCTGGATCCGTACGGTCTGTTCCATGCTGTATTTGACCAAAAGCGGTATTCAGCTCTTGCATGAAGGTATTTTTGCCGATTACCTTGCGTTTTTTGATGCGATTTCTCTGCTACCAGGACTGAAAAACCAGCGCGAAAACTGTCGCAAAAGTATGAAGTGGATCTTGAAAGGCTGGAATATCCAGGAGCAGGCGGAAACCGCCTTACAGGAATTGTGGGAAGTGAAAGGCCTGAAAAGCCGCAATCGGTCCAGGGCAAAAAAGCAATATGAACATATTTCGGACTGGAACGAACTTTGTGAGGCTGTTTTGGAAAAACCAGATAACAAATTTCTACTTTATCATTTCCTTAAGGAAATGGAAAGTGCAGACCAGCCGCTTCATAAAAACAATCTTTCGCAGCTGTGTGCCAAAGTGGAAAAACTGCTGATTGAGTGCCATTCTACATTTTATCAGATTCCTGTCATCGCTCGGTTTCGGCAGGAGGATCGCGGAGATCTCTTACTGAATATTGCATCACTGATCGATGCAATGCCGGATCTGGCTCCTTTTGAGAGGTCTTTGCAGATGCCAATTCAAAATGCGTCAGATACAGAAGAGTGGATTGATGTCCCACTACGAATTGTTCTGGATTTTTTTCAACGGGTTTCTTATCAGTTGACCATTTGGGATAATTCCAAGATCATGAAAACCGATGCGCCGACGCTAAATGTCTTTTATCGTTCTTACCTGTACGACTTGGTCGAGATGCTGCATTTGGAATTCGAACAAGAAAGTTGGGAAAAATTAGTTGATTTTTTGGAAAAAGTGGCGCTTTTGCAGGCATTGGTGCCCAGTTACGTGTATGCAAGGTTCATCCTGATCAATCAGCAGCAGTATGCGGAATTCCGCATTTTGAGCCGTCAAGATCAAAAGGCCGACTCCACCAAGGGTAACGATATCGCTGCACAGATTTATGACAGATTGTGCAGCGTTATCCAGCCTGACAAGAGCGGCAAGGTCGACGGTTCAATGCAGACATTAGACGAGATGATGATTGGCATCAAGCACAGATATTCCCAGCAATATATGCGCAAATTCGGGGTGATCGAATGACATCCGGACAACGTCTGCATTTGATTTGCCGTACGCTGTTGCTGCCGCTACGCGATCCGTCTTTTGGCAACCGCGATCTGCTGGTGCAAAAGACCAAGTGTTATCGTGATTTTCTGGAGCGCAGTGGGCAGGAAAGCAAGCTGTATCGCGCTTATGTCAATCAGCGCAATGCGCTGATTGAACGGCTCTGCCAGGATACCTCACCTCAGCGGCTAGATGAGGTGCAGCAGATGCTGGAAATGTTTTATGGGGATCCGCTGCTCTATGAGCAACTTACTCAGGCTCAGAACCTTGACCGATTCTATCTGCGCCGCATCGCCGAAATCTCCGACAGTTTTGTAACCTTGCGCGATGGACGCCCGGCATTGCGGTTTTGGACCCGCGCGGAACAAGCCGATCTGTTTGGGGCCCATACAGGTTTGCACAAGGCCGAGTTGTGGAATACACTCGTACGTCTTTCTACCCCGGATCTCTGGATCGCTGCGTATTACATCAATATAGGCGCAGAAGACGTGCATGTACTCAGCCATGTGTCTGATGAACTGCTGCTGGCCGATCAGGTACTGATGAAAAAGCTTTCGGTAGGATTTGCGGAAACCCACATGCACTTTAATGCTGGCCTAGACTATCAGGCGTTGTGGGAATTGGTTTCCGATGTGACCGCTCTGCAGCATAGCCATGGGCAGCTAGAACGGTACGGTTCTCATCTGGAAACCCTGCTCAAGGCCGGGATGCTTCGCCTGTTTTTGGCTTCCTACCTGCTGTATCATGCACCCGGACAGGATTTTCAGGCGTATTGCAAGGCTTGCCTGCCCGAAACCATGGCGGGGACACATGATATTCTGGCAGTTTTGCAGGCGGGCATACAGGCAGGTCCGGCTGCGCATGACCAGTGCGTCCGCTATTTTCAGCATTTTGAGACCAATACCCGTCTATTGAAACGCCAGATGGACATTGCATCGCTCGACAGGAACGAATATCGTATGCGTTTTGATTTGCTCAGCCGCAGCGTTTTTTCGGCATACTACTCTCTCAATACCTCATGCGACATCCTGCTGTTTTGGATGGGACTGCGACATGCTGGTCAGGGTGGTTGCCCACAGTTTTGCCGAGCGCTATTACAATATATCCGCTGGAAAAATTACTTTTTTGAGTCCATCCATCAGTGGGAAGGTATCCATGGCCTGCGTCGTTTTCGGTCGTTTTATCAGCGGGCTGCCGGAGCGGTATACAGCATGCACAGTCAGGATCATGATCGGCTGAGCCATATGGCGGCCTATGCCGCCTTCCGTAGCCAAAGTCGTACACCGTATCTCAAACGTATGGAGATGAAGATCAATCCGCCGGAGCCATCGACTCTGGAAGTCTCCCGGAACGATTCCCGCACTTTGATGAAAAATAAGATCGCGCGTCAAGTGTGGATCATGCTCGATGCCTATATCCAGTTTATTCGGGAAAGCTTGCAGGATACCCGGTTCCCGAGGCAGACGGATGAGCAAAAACTCACCCGTCTGCACCAGACCGATGCCGTTTCTTTCCCGACGCCGGGCATCTTATACCATTTCACCAAGCCCGATTTACTGCGTAGCAGTTTTGGACGGATCTGCTGGGCTGCACCTGATAGCCAAAAGGCGAACAGTCCGCATTATATTGAAACCCTGCGGCAGCAAAGTATGATGTTTTGTGATGTCCTACATGAGATGATTTTGAACATTCCGCATTTGGGTGATTATATCGTAGGGCTGGACGCCGCATCGGAGGAATTGAACATCGAACCTTGGGTGTATGCGCCAGTATTCCGCTATGCTCGTAGCCGGCGCAACACCTATCCGCGGCAGCTCTGTACCCGCATGCCGATTCCCAATCTGGGGCTGACTTATCATGTAGGAGAGGAATTTCGTCATTTGGTGTCCGGCCTTCGGGTGACCGATGAGGTATTGGAGCATTTTGGATTCAAAGCCGGAGATCGGCTGGGGCATGCCATTTCCCTACAGGCTGACCCTCTGCTCTGGCAGCAGGAAAACCAGGTCTGCTCTCTGCCAACGCTGGAGTATCTGGAAAATCTGCTATGGCTGTGGAATCTGAAAAACACCGAACCCGAACTGGAACTGATAGCCGATGTGGACAAGCGTATCCTGGAGACAGCCGAATCGCTTTACGGGAAGATCGACCGCCTTACCCCTTATTTGCTGTGGAGTGCTTATCAAAAGAAATTTTCCCCGCTGGACCCGACCCACATTTTGCATGCATACAATACGTGCGAGCAGTGTATGTACCGGCCGTTATCCATGCAGCCTGCCGGTATCTGTCCGCTTTCCCACGCCGAGCAAAGCGGGGATTGGACTATCGAACGCTTGCTGCTCACGCACTTCTGTCCGCGATATCTGGAGCGTTACCGTAAACCTATGTTTGTCCAGGTCCCGCGGGACGAGGTGCAGTTGCTGCGGCAGCTTCAGAGGATTCTCAAGAAAAAGGCTGGCCAGCTGGGCATCACTATTGAGGTTAATCCAACGTCCAACGCCTCAATTGGTGCGATCCCCGGAATTTTTGAACATCCCATCCTGCGGCTGAATAATCGCGGGTTGGCGCTGCCCGATCAGGAGGAGCAGCACCTTTCGATCTCTATCAATTCCGATGATCCACTGGTATTCCACACCAGCGTGGAAAATGAGATCTCCTATATCTATTACAAAATCACGGACATGGGGTACTGCCGGGAGGATGTACTTAACTGGGTGGATCAGGTGCGCCGGTGCGGCATGGAAAGCAGCTTCATCCGGCGGGAAAAGCCGCCCGGTGTGCTGCTGCGCGAATTGCAGACCATTTGCGATGCTTTGCAGCAGCAGTATCTGCACGGCCGTGCGCCCGTATAGGAGGATTGGATATGAAATACTTTTGGGAAGATTTCACCGTCATCGATTTTATGGGGATGTTTATCCCGGGCGCCCTGTTTGTGCTGGTCACAGAAAACGCGCCCTTCCCCTTCTGGGAGCTGTGCGTAGGTTTCTTTGGAGCGGACAACGACCTGGCGCTGGCCGTTTATTTTGTCATCCTCAGTTACTTGCTCGGCACGTTTTTCATCGAATGCAGCAAGGGATTGGAGCGGTGCCTTTGCCAAGACCTGGTCGGCGCCCGGTATGCGCAGTCGGCGGCCTACGATGCCGGCAGCCAGGCGAAAAAATGGTTTTGCAGCCTGGAATCCCCGCCGCGGTTTTCCGATATCAAGGTCGCGGTTCACGGCCGGGGCGCCTATCGCAAACGCATGCTGTTTTCCGGGTTTTATGAGCTGTGCCGCACACTGCTGGTTGCCATCCCGGCCAGTATCGTGGTCCGTCTGATCGGCGGATATGACATATGCATCCTGACCCTGCCGACGGTTCACGCGCCGTGCATCAATGTGATCCTGTATCTCGGCATACTTTATATCATTTTGCGCCGAATGCGCCGATTCCTCAAGTATACGGTGGAATATACCTATGGAGACTATCACACGCTGTGCTGCTCTGGCAGCCCGACCGAAAACAGCTCCCATGCGGCATCATCCTCTGAAACAGAAGGACCATAACGTCATGTTATGGTCCTTTTTTGCTTGCGCATATCGTTTGCAAAATAAAAAACGACAAAATCATATCGTTTGTTTGTTTACAAAAACACCGAATGATATTATACTGAAAACAACACAGACGCAAGGAGGCGCGCACGTGGAAGCAGGCAAAAAGGTCTCCATGCTGGTGTATGCGACCAGCGAGGAACGAGAGCGGATCAAAGCCGCTGCCGCCAAGATGAATCTATCGGTCAGCAAATTTATGCTGGAATGCGTGATGGAGCAGGTGGCTTCGATCGAAGAACTCATGCAAAGGACGGGTGAACATGATTAAAATTGCGCTCATGAACCAAAAGGGCGGCACCGGAAAGACCACATCGGTCATCAACATCGGCGGGGAACTCATCCGCCACGGCAAAACCGTGCTCATCATCGATATGGATACCCAGGGCAACGCCACCTCCAACCTCCAGATCGTGCAGGAGGCGGACAAGACCATGACCGATGCGCTCACCGATTCGGCGGTGCTGCCGGCAGACACCATCTGCCATACGGTCATCGACGGGCTGGACATCATCCCCGGCGGGGCGCTGCTCGGGGGCGCCTATACCGCCCTGCAAAAGATGGTCATGGGCCGGGAAACCGCGCTCAAGCGGCTGCTGGCCAAACTGCCCGCAAACGCCTATGATTTTATTTTGTTTGACTGTTCGCCGTCGCTCGAATCGATTTTGAACATCAATGTGCTGGTGGCGGCCGATTATGTGCTCATCCCCATCCGGGTGGATAAGAACTCGATCGAAGGCTATGGCACCATGCTGGAAACCATCCGCGAAGCCCGCGAAGTGGTCAACCCCGACTTGCGCGCGCTGGGCATCTTCATGACCGCCGTGGAGACCGGTTCGTCGCTCGACCGCGAGATGATCGACGCCCTGCCGGCCATGCTGCCCGATCTGGCGTTCCAGACCTACATCCGCAAGAACATCGAGGTGCGCAAAGCGCCCATTGCGCTGCGGCCGCTGTGCTTTTACAACCCCCGCTGTGCCGGCGCGCAGGATTATTCCGATCTGACCGGCGAGATCTTAGACCGAATCGAAGCAGAGGAGCGATAACCATGGCAAAAACAAAACCGTCGCTTTTTGGCACGCTGCAAAAGACCGCCGCCGTGTCCGAACAGGTCAACGGCGAATTTGTCCGCAACATCCCGGTGGACAAGCTGCTGGATAATCCGCTCAACCGGTTCTCCATGCAGGAGGACGAAGCTTTTGAACGCTCGCTGCAATCGGTGGAGCAGGACGGCCTGTGGGAGGACATCATCGTCACACCGGCCGACAACGGCTGCTATCGTATCATCTCGGGTCACCGCCGCAAGCGCATCGCGCAAAAGCTGGGCATGGCGACCGTGCCGTGCAAGGTGCGCACCTACGCGAGCGAACTGGACGAAGCCCGCGCACTCATCGGCGAGAATATCCACCGCCGGGCGGTCACGCCGCTGGACATGGCGCGCCAGCTGGACACACTGTGCCAGGTGCTCGACCGGGCCGGCCTGCCGGACAGCGTCCAGGACCGGGTGCAGCAGCTGATCGAACAGACCGGCCTGTCCCGCGCGACCATTTTGCGCTATCTGGACTTGCTGCGCCTGAACGACACCATCGTATCGTGGATCGAGCAGGGCGCGCTGCCCATGACCGACGCATACTTCCTCGCGCAGAAGAACCATTGCAGTTTGCAGGACCCGGTGGTCCAGGAGGTCGAAAGCATGGATGCCGCCATCCCGCTGGAAGCGCGCATCCAGACCGCGCTGGCGCGGGTCAAGCTGGGCAAAAAGCGCCCGGCGGCCGAGCACAAACCGGCCGCCGACCCGACGCGCACGGTGCGCAAATGCCGCGCTTCGGTGCGGAGCATCTCCACCCAGCTGGACGGGCTGCGCCAGCTGGAAGATACCACCTGGTCGCAGGTGGAGGACGCCAAAGCGCTGCAAGCCGACATCGACGATCTGGCCGCCGAGCTGCAAGCCCTGCTGGACGCTTGCCGCACGCTGCGGGAGACGGTCGACCAAAAAAATCTCACGTGAGATTTTTTTGCGACCGCCCTCTACCCATGAAAAATCTCACGTGAGATTTTCGCGCACGCACCCCACCCCGGAAAAATCTCACGTGAGATTTTTCGCGGGCCAACAGGTATAAAAAAACAGGACGCTGTTTGCGTCCTGTTTTTTTTATGTTATTGGAAAAATCCGTTTTCCGAGTCCCAGGTGCCCGAATCCCAGCCGTCTTCGAGGTCCTGATAGCTGTCATACGATTCCGGGTCGTTTTCCTTGAGATACTCCTCGAAACCGCTATCGCCCCCAGAAAAGCCGTTTTCCGAATCCCACTCGCCGGACTCCCAGCCTTCCTCAAGGTCCTGGTAATACTCATACGATTCCGGGTCGTTTTCCTTGAGATACTCTTCGAAACCGCTGTCCGAATCGCTGCGGGAAGAACCCGACGTCGTCGAGTTGCTGGTGGACGAGCGCCCGCCAGAGCCCGAACCAGAATCGGATGTGGTCTCATCGGATACGGCAATCGTTGTTTCGAGATCCTCTTCTTCATCAACGGTTGTGGTATCGCTTCCTCCGCCGCAAGCTGTAAGAGAAAGTGCCATACTTGCCGCAAGGAACATGGTGAACAATTTCTTGTTCATAGAAACTCCCCCTTGTTTTTTGGCTTTACTGAAAGAAAGCTTTTTTAAAGTATGGCACATTCGGAAGAGATTGTCAAACCCAACCCCAGTATTTTGGCGATATTTGTACGCCCAGTGGGACACTGTCCAAAACCATTTGGTCTTTTTTGGTTTACAAAATCGCCCGGTCATGCTATTGTAAATCTATGAAACAGCAAAAATTTGGGGGGATTGTATGATGTGGAAAGACAGTTATCGGCTTGGCGTCGATCAGATCGACACCCAGCACCGGGAATTGTTCCGCATGACGGCGGAACTGGTCAGCGCGTCCAAAGGTACGGCGACCGAGGAAGACTGTCAAAAGGCGCTGGGGTTTTTAAAAGATTATGTCATCCGGCATTTCCGGGATGAGGAAGCCTATCAGGAAGCTATCCAGTACAGCGACGTCGAAGCCCACAAAGCCGAGCACCGGGAGTTTACCAAAACCGTGCTGGCGTATGAAAAGCGGCTGCAAGAGGATGGATTTGACCAGAAAATTATGCAGGACCTGGCGGGCACGGTGACTGTCTGGCTGATTTATCATGTCGTCGACACCGACCAGCGCATTGTGGCCGGCAAAAAGACCTTCGGGCAAAAGCAGGCCTTTGACCGGTCGATCGACCTGTTTTGCAGCAGTGCGCTCGATGTCATGGGAAGCATGGGCGGGCTGGACCGCAGCAGCGCCAAGCAGCAGGCCATTGGCTTTGCGCCGCCCCAGGGCGATGTGTTCGTCACCATTGACCTGATCGGCGACCAGCCGGGCGCGGCCATCTTTGGCTTTTCCAAGGACCTGGCGCTGCATCTGCTGGAGACCATGACCATGATCGAGTTGGAAGAACTCGACGCACTCGTGCAGTCGGCGCTCTGCGAACTGACCAACATCATCTGCGGCAACGCCGCCACCGCACTGACCCAGCATCAGATCGCGTGCGACATCAAACCGCCCGTCCTGTCGTGGGAACTGCCCGGCGGCGCCGCCGGGACCAGCACACGCATCGATACGCCCTTTGGGTGGCTGGATGTGAGCGTGCGCTTTGACGAGATCGACTGATTGCCCATATTGACATCCGGGAGAGATTGTGTTATCTACTATATAAACGCAACGGCCAGAAACCGGAAGAAAGCAGAGGATGCGAATGAAAAAATCAGCCAATACCATACGGGCGTGTCATTTCCGCAAACGCAATGGACAGTATATTCTCAACCCCAAGGCGTGTTATTGCTGGCATATCCCCAAAGCGTTGCGCCGCTCCCGCATCAAGCCCGGCGACCTGGTCATGGTCCGTGCTCACGACCATCGGGAGGTGGTGCTGGTGATGGAAGTGTTCCGGGAGGAATTCGAAGAGACCCACCGCACCTATAAACCGGTGTTATGCAAACTAAAGAAAAACTTTTTAGAAAAGTCCAACAAGTAAAAAGAAGGCCATTTCTTCCAGAACAGAAGAAATGGCCTTTGTTTTTGGGCCAGGCACGGTGTGCCAGTCCCAAATTTTCACATTATAAGGTTTTTTCAAAGCCATAGCAGCTTTTTTCAAAGCCGATATGTTCGTAAAATTGGTGGGCTGCCACGCGGGGCAGGCCGGAGTCCAAAATGAGCGCCCGGCAATCGCGCTTTCGCGCGAGCTGTTCGGCGTGGCGCAGCAGCGCGGCGCCGTAGCCCTGACCACGGAAGGCCGGGTCGACAAACAGGCTGGACACATAGCAGGTCGGCCCCTGCATCCAAAAGGTGTCAAAGTAATCGCCGTGGCACATGCCCTGGCAGACGCCCTGGTCTTCGAGGAGAAAGAAGAAGCTGTTCGGGTTGGCCAGCACCCGCCGGTAGACCGCTTCGGTCTGCGCCCGGTCATAGGTGCGGTACGCCCAAAGCTGTCCAATCCAGGCAAACGCGGTGTCAAAATCCGCGAGTGTCGCGTTTCGGTATTCCATCGTTTGTACCCCCTTACAGGGCCTTGCGATAGATGTCCGCAATCTGCTCCTGGGTAAAGACCACCGGGTTGTTGGCTACGCTGGCCGCCGAAACCTTCATGCAGTTTTCGGCCATCCACGGGACGTCGGATTCGGAAAGACCCAGCTCACCCAGCGTGCAGGTAAGGTCGAGCTTTTGCAGCAGCGCCTTGACTTGCGCGGCGCAGTCGGCCGCGTCCGTGCCGCCCAGCAGCTTGGAAATGCGCGCGAACTTCTCGGGTGCGCCCGGATAAGAAGCCTCGATGACCGCTGGCGTCAGCGCCGCCAGGCCCTGGCCGTGCACGATGTCCTTCAGGCCGCTGGCCGGGTGCTCCATGCCGTGCGCCAGGGTGACGCCTGCCGTGTTGATGACCATGCCGCCGATAGTGGAAGCAATGGTGATCTTCTCCCAGGCTTCGGTGCTGGTGTCCGCGCCGGTGTAGAGGTTGACCAGATTCTCGGCAATGGCCTCAATGGCGTACAGGCTGAGCGCGTCGCTGAACGGCTGCGCAATCTTGGAGGTGTACGCTTCGATGCAGTGGCACAGCGCGTCGAAGCCGACCGAGGCCAGCACCTTTTTGGGCATGGTCTGCATGCACTCGGGGTCGACGATGGACGCCTTGGCGATGATAGCCGAGCAGCGCAGGCTCTTTTTGTCGCCGTTTTCCGGGTTAGTGAGCACGGCAAAGCCGTTGCCCTCCGAGCCGGTGCCGCAGGTGGTGGGGATGAGGATGAGCGGCAGCGCGTGGTCGCTCTGCTTGCGGTTGAAAATATAGTCGTTGATATCGCCGTCGTTGCAGGCCAGGAAGGCAATGCCCTTGGCGCCGTCCATAATCGAGCCGCCGCCGATGGCAACGACCACGTCGCAGCCCTGCTCGGTGGCCAGGCGTGCGCCCTCTTCGACGGTGGTGGTCAGCGGGTTTTGGGAAACCTGGTCAAACAGCACCGAATCGATGCCGGCTTCGGCTAAACTGTTCTTGACGTGGTCATACAGGCCGGATTTCTTGGCGCTCGAGCGGCCGGTGACGATGAGCGCTTTCTTGCCGTAGGGCGCGGTCAGGGCGCCGACCTCGGCGACCCGGCCGCAGCCAAAGACGATGTTGACCGGAAGGAAATAGGTAAATTGATTCATAGCTGTTTGGCAGCCTCCTCATTCAGTACGGTAGCAATCGCCGCTTCGATGGCGGCTTCAATCGCGTTGTCAAGCGCCAGGTCGAGATCGCGGTCAGATGCCTGGAGCGTTGCAGCGTCGGCATCCGAGATGATCTCCACCAGGGAGCCGAACTTTTCCTTGTAGCGGACACGGCAGACGACAAAGAACACCGCGCCCAGAATGACCCAGCCGCCGGCCATCAGCCATTCCTGCCAGACGAGCGTGGCGCCCGAGCCGGGCACCAGGTAGCAGGCGACCATGAAGCCGGACATCAGCACGGCCATGACGCCCACGAACTTATACGGGCCGACCTTGTACGGCCGGGGCAGGTCGGGTTCCTTCTTGCGCAGGATGAGGAAGGAGAACGCCACCATGCAATAGGCCACGCAGCAGCCGAAGTTACCGGCGTCCACGATCCAAACCAGCATTTCACGTCCAGCGAAGGGCGCCAGAACGGTCAGCAGGCCGACCAGATACAGGGCATTGATCGGGGTCTTGTGCTTGGGATGGAGCTTGGCGAAGAATTTCGGAATCATGTAGGATTCGGCCATGGAGTACATGGCGCGGCTGCCGCCCATGAGGAAGGAGTTCCAGCTGGTGACGATGCCGCACATGCCGCCAACGATCAGTACCTTGGCCATAATGGAGCTGTGGAACGCCTTGGCCATGGCGTCGGCGGTGACCAGACCGGAGCCGGACAGGGACGCCAGAATTTCGCTGTTCGGCAGCACATAGCCGACCGCCAGAATAATAAGCGCATAGAACACAACAGCCAGCACAATGGACAAAATCAGGATGCGGCCGATCTTCTTGAGGTCGACATTGATTTCTTCGGCGGCCTGCGGGATAACGTCAAAGCCGATGAAGAAGAAGGGGGTCACGAGCGCAACCCGGAGGATGCCGTGCAGAGGCGACGTGTCGCTGGCAAAGACCTGGCCTTGCAGGTTGTCGGCCGAGCCGGTGAACACCGACGCGACAATCAGCAAAATGCCGACCGCGCCGATGATGACGGTCAGAATGGTTTGGAGCATGGCAGCCGTCTTGATGCCCTTGATGTTGACAATGGTCATAAAGATGGCCACAACAATGGCCACGATCAGCCAGGACGCATACACGTCAAACCCGGCGACCGTATACAGATACCCCTGCAAGAAGTCGGGGTAAATATAGGTGATGATGGTGGGCAGGGCGCACGCTTCAAAGCAGGCAACGCTCACATAGCCCAGTACAATCGTCCAGGTGCAGATAAACGAGCCGATCGGCCCCATGGCACGGTGGCTGAATACATGCTCGCCGCCGCACTGCGGCATGGCGGCCGTCAGTTCGGCATAGGTCAGGCCCACGAAAAAGATCATAACGCCGCCAATGGCAAAGCCGATGGCTGCGCCCACGGCGCCGCCGGTGTTGATCCAGTCGCCCGAGGAAACCACCCAGCCCCAACCGATCATGGCGCCGAAGGCAATCACGAGGATATCCCAGGCCCCGAGCACCTTGTCGAACGAGGATGTTTTTTTGTTTTCCATCTTGCATCGTCCTTTCGAGCAAAATAAAAAGATGCAGAACCCATTCCTGAAATGGTTCTAACATCTTTGTTAGGAGTCCGTTTTAGCCGCCAAACTTCTGCTTGGCGAAGTCTTCGATAAATTTAGCCGTTTTTTCAAAGCCCAGCACGCTGCTGTCGATGAGAAGGTGCCGGTTGTGCCGGTCGCCGCGGTAGGTGCCGGTCATCTGCTTGTACCGGGCGTGCAGCTGCTTGTCGTTCTTGTCGATGAGCACCCGCGCCGCCTCTTCGGAAACGTCGAGCACATCCATGATGTGTTTCAGCCGTTCGCTTTCCGGGGCATAGACAAACGCGTTGAGCACATCGGTGCGGTCGCGCAGCACATAGTCGCTGCACCGGCCCACGATGACGCACGGGCCGCGGTTTGCCAGCTTGCGGATGATCTGGGTTTGCAGATAGACCACGCGGTCGGTCAAAATCGAGTATTTGCTGGGGCTGGCGGTGTTTTGCAGCGCCTGGCTGCGGCCGCGAATCTCTACGCCAGCTTCCAATTTTTCGGCCATTTCCTTGGAAAGGCCGGTTTCTTCAATGATGCGATCGATGATGGGGCGGTCATAACACGGATATCCCAGGTCTTTGGCGATCATCTTGGCGATATCCGGCCCACCGCTGCCGTATTCACAACCGATGGTAAGAATAAAGTCTTGCATCGTGGATTTCTCCTTTTCTGGGGGGCCTTGGCCGGCCCCTGCCGGCCAAGCCCTCCGGATGTTTTATAGTTCTTCGACGGCTTCTTTCAGAATCGCATAAGCCTTGTCGCAGTCTTCCTGGGTCAGGATGAGCGGCGGCACCATGCGCACGACGTTGGCACCGATGGCGGTCACCAGTAAATGCTTATCCAGGCACTTGTGCTTGATGTCGGTCGAGGTGGCAAAGCCGTCAAACTCCACGCCGATCAGGCAGCCCTGATGACGGACTTCCTTGACATGCGGCAGGGTTTCCAGCTTGGCCGAGAAATAGTCGCCCATCTTTTCGGCGTTGCTGGCGAGGTCACGGCTGAGCAGCTCGTCGATCTCAGCCAGAGCCGCTGCGGCGCTGACCGGATGGCCGCCGAAGGTGGTGCCGTGCGAGCCGGCGGTGAAGGCCTTGGCAACTTCGGCCGTTGCGCAGATGGCGCCAATCGGCATGCCGCCGCCCAGGGCCTTGGCCATGGAAACGATGTCGGGCTTGATGCCGTAGTGCATGTAGCTCATGATGCGGCCGGTGCGGCACCAACCGGTCTGGACTTCGTCCAGCAGGAGCAGCATGCCCTTTTCGTCACACAGCTTGCGCAGGCCGCACAGGAATTCCTTGGTGGCCGGATGCACGCCGCCTTCGCCCTGAACCGGCTCGACCATAATCGCAATGGTGTTTTCGGTGCAGGCATTGCGGAAGGATTCCAGGTCGTTGTAATCGGCGTAGGTAAAGCCGGGGGTCATGTCGCCAAAGCCGATCTGGCAGGCGTTGTCCGGCTGGCCGGTTGCCGACATGGAACCAAAGGTACGGCCGTGGAAGCCCATCTTTGCGGTTACAATGTTGTATTTATGCGGGCCATACTTCTCGACACCGTACTTACGCGCCATCTTAATCATGGCTTCGTTGGCCTCGGTGCCCGAGTTCTGGAAGTAGATCTTATCCATGCCGATCGTGGTGCACACCTTTTCGGCCAGCAGGGCCTGCGGGATGGTGTACGGATAGTTGAAGGTATGCATAATGTCGTCCACCTGTTCCTTGACGGCAGCGACCACCTTCGGATTGCGGTTGCCGGCCGAGTTGACCGCAATGCCCGCGTAGAAATCCAGATACGGGGTGCCGTTTTCGTCGTAAAGGTACATGCCTTCGGCAGTTTCCGCAATGAAGTCGAAACGTTCATAGGTTTCGATCATGTATTTGCTGACCAGATCTTTGATGTCCTGGGCCGTGCGGCCGGTGTCCTTGAGTTTCATTTCCTTCTGCCTCCTGATCGTCTGGTATCAAAACAAAAAGACGCTTTTCCACCTTGGGAAAAGCGCCTTTGCTTTGTCCTTTATATTGAACGAGATTACCATAACACAACCGGACGGAAGTGTCAAGTCGTGCGGCATCATTTTGGCACATCGCACAAACAAACAATTCATTATGCGCCGGATTTTCGCAAAATTTCCGGTGCTTTGCCGGGAAACACGCGGGTTTACACCGAAAATGCGGGGGAACCCCAAAAGCCGCAAACCGCGCCCCGTGCATCCCGGCCGCGCGGGCCGAAACACGGTCTTGCACGACTAAGTACAATATATTAAACATCGCGCTGATATTCCAAAAAGTAACATAACACCGAGCACGGGCCAGCGCCCACGCTGCAATAGCGGTGCTCCTGGCTGGACTCAAAACGGAAGATTTCGCCGCTCTGGATGACATGGCTGCCGCTTTCCAGTTCCAGACGCAGCGTGCCGGACTGGACGGCCAGGTATTCGCGCGTGCGTTCGCCGTGGCTGCCCGCCGGATAGACGCCACCCGGCGCCAGTTCGATGTGGTAGATCTCCACCCGGTGGTTCTCCTGGAAGGGGAAGCAGGTGCGCACGGTGTATTGTCCGGGCACTTCCTTGGTCGGGGCAGTGTCCGCGATGCGGATGAGGATGGTGTCCTGCGGCGGGGGACCGGTCAGGTCGTTTAAGTCAATGCGCAGGCCGCTGATGATGCGGCCCAGAATGCCGATCGACGGATTGGCCGAACCTTTTTCGATCTGCGCCAGCATGCTTTTGCTCACGCCGGTCTGCTCAGCCACCAGGTCCAGGCTCATCCCTTTGGCCCGGCGGATGCGGTTTAAATTCAAGGCAATGTTGTGCGATAGATAGTCCATGGCATATCCCTCCCGTGCGTTTGATAGAGGTATTATACCACAAAATTGAAAATTAGCGACTCTGGGTGCACGCGGCCAGCGCGTCCGCGAAGATGTTCAGCCCGGCTTCCAGCTGGGCGTCGGTCATGACGAGCGGCGCGAGCAGGCGGATGACATTGCTGTAGGTGCCCGCGTTTTCGACCAGCAGGCCGCGCGCGGCACACGCCTGAATCATAGCCGAGGTCAGCGCCGCGTCCGGGGTCTTGCTTGCCCGGTCGGTAACAAATTCGATGCCGACCATGCCGCCCAGGCCGCGCACGTCGCCGATGCAGTCATACTGCTCCATCAACTCGCGGTAGCGGGCCATGACCCGGCTGCCGATCTCAAGCGAACGGTCGGCCAGATGGTCGCGCTCCATGATCTCGATGACCTTGAGCGCCGCGGCGCAGGCCAGCGCATT
>NZ_UWOD01000006.1 GCF_900604335.1 Intestinibacillus sp. Marseille-P6563
TTTTTCTGGCGGAGAAAGAGGGATTTGAATTCCAAATATGTATTTTTATAGGTATTATCTCGTTGTATAGTGTTTGTTTTGTCCGGGATTCGGAATATATTCGCACAATAAATCCATAGAGTCCATGTGAACAGAAACTGTAATGGGTCAAAATAAGGGTCGAAGTTGTATGAAAATAATTACAGCTTTGCCCCTTATTTGCTATTGGCCTTCTTACTCCAATCAGATTAGCTAGTCGTCATATTGGCTGGATGTAAGGCATTGGTGCTCAGAAAAACGCCAGCAGATAAGTACAGGGATGGCTCTCTTGACTCAGGCGCTTCAACAGATGGGAAAAAGATGTTTCCTAGTATCAGCTGGAAGGGGGCAAAAAACACAAATTCGTCCACTAAACACTTCAAGCGCTCGATTAGATGTCTTATAACTGCGTGATAAAGGATTATTTTGGTTCCAATGCTATGTGAATATTTTTTATGGAAATTATGCTTCTGATTGATCCGTCCACATTTCACACTGGCTCATTACGGTCTGTACCGCATCTTCCATGCCTTCCGGCGGGTACTTGTGCTTTCTCAATAGCCGTTTCACCAGACGGCGCATACCGGCCCGGGCGCTCTCTTTTTTCTGCCAGTCGATGGTGCGGTTTTTCCGCAGCAGATCGGTCAGCTCTTTTGTGATGGCGATCAGCTCGTCATGCTCGTAAAAATCCTTGATGGCCTGGGGCTTGGTCAGTGCGTCATAGAAAGCCAACTCCTCAGCAGTCAGGCCCAGCTTCTCCCCTTCTGCGTTGGCGGCAGCGATGTCCTTGGCCAGCTTCAGAAGCTCCTGGATAACCTCCTCATTGGTCAGCATCCCATTGAGGTAGCGATTCATGGCACTTTGGATAATCTCAGAGAACTTTTCCGACTTTACCACGTTGGTTCGACGGTAGACCGAGACCTGCTCCGCAATCAGCTTTTTCAGCAACTCCACAGCTAGGTTCTTCTCTTTCATGCGGGAAATTTCTTCTAAAAACTTGGGATCGAACAGAGAAAACTCGGTGCCCACATTAGAAAACAGGCTGATGACTCCTTCGCTCTTAATGCTGTGTTTGAGCAGTTCGTTGATCCGCTCGTTGACCTCCAGTAGGGTGAATTTCTTTCCGGTTCCACCGGTAGTCACACGGACAAGCATCGTCCGCACAGCCTCAAAGAAGCTTGCTTCAGCGCGGGTCTGTTTATCCACCATACTGCTGCATAGAGAGAGAGCCTGTTTTAGGAGTAGAGCCTCCTTGATGTAGACATTCTGGGTCTTTTCCTTGTCAGGCAGATTGTGCTCGGAGACCGATTTGCCCAGCAGAAAGTTGACGCCGCCGCTGATCATTCGGGCCTTTTCCAGGTCATCCCCGGTCAGAAATGTGGTGTAGGCAAAGCCGTGGAACAGATCACGGCAGACCTCCAGCTTCTCCAGAAACTTGGGATAGGCCGCCTTACTCACATCGGGGTCGCCATAGTTCTTCTTGTCCCGCACAGTGTAGTCGTTCATGGCCTGTTTCAAAGCGGCGGCGATGCCCACATAGTCCACCACTAGGCCGCCTTCCTTATCCCCAAACACCCGGTTCACCCGGGCGATGGCCTGCATCAGGTTGTGCCCGGACATGGGCTTGTACACATACATGGTGGCAAGGGACGGCACATCAAACCCGGTGAGCCACATATCCACCACGATGGCAATTTTCATGGGGGAGTCATTGTCCTTGAATTTCCGGGCTAGATCTTCCTTGTGTGCCTTGTTACCGATGATTTTGCGCCATTCCTCCAGATCATTATTACCTTGTGTCATCACAACCCCTATCTTCTCAGTCCACGAAGGACGCAGTTCGAGGATGCGCTGATAGATTTTCATAGCAATAGTACGCGAGTAAGCCACGATCATTGCTTTGCCGGTCAGCAGATTGGCCCGGTAGTTTTCGTAGTGGTCCAGAATGTCATCTACCAGGGAGGCAATGGTCTGGTCATTCCCTAAGATAGCTTCCATCTGTCCCAGTTCCTTTTTGCTCTTTTCGATTACGTAGGGGTCGGCGTTTTCTGCCATCAGGTCATATTCGGCGTCGATGAGCCGCAGGGTGTTTTCATCCAACTTTAAGTGGATGACCCGGCTCTCGTAGTAGACCGGGCGAGTGGCCCCGTCCTCCACCGCCTGGGTCATATCGTAGATGTCGATATAGTCGCCAAACACCTCCCGGGTGCTGCGGTCCTTGGAGGAAATGGGGGTGCCGGTAAAGCCGATGTATGTAGCGTTGGGCAGGCTGTCTCGAATGATCCGGGCCGTACCAATGGAGGTTTTGACCTCCAGCTCGCCCTTTTCATTCTGCCGGGTGACCACCTTTTCGGTGAGGCCGTACTGGCCCCGGTGGGCCTCATCTGCCATGACCACGATATTCCGCCGCTCCGACAGGGACTCGCCGGTCTCCTCAAACTTCTGCATGGTGGTAAAGATGATGCCGTTTGCCTGACGGTCTCCTAGTAGTTCTTGCAGATTCTTCCGGCTTTCGGCCTGCTGGGGAGTCTGACGCAGGAAATCCTTGCAGCGGGAGAACTGGCCGTAGAGCTGATTGTCCAGGTCGTTGCGGTCGGTGATGACTACAATGGTGGGGCTCTTCAGGGCCTTTTGCAGGTAGTGGGCATAAAACACCATGGACAGAGACTTGCCGCTGCCCTGAGTGTGCCAGAATACGCCGCCCTTGCCGTCAGTGACGGTGGCGTGTTTGGTGGACTCGATGGCCTTCTTCACTGCGAAATACTGGTGATAGGCGGCAAGAACTTTGAAGGTGTTTGCCCCGTCCACATTGAAGCAGATAAAGTTCTGTAAAATGTCCAGGAACCGCTCTTTCTGGAAGATGCCCTCAAAGAAGGTGTCGAACTGGGCGTGCTGGGTGTTTTCATAGCTGCCGTCCTTGGTTTTCCACGACATGAAGCGGTCCTCGCCGGAGGTGATAGTGCCTGCCTTGGAGGTGGTCAGGTCGCTCATGACGCAGATCTGGTTGTAGATAAACAGGGAGGGGATTTCATGCATGTAGTTGCGCAGCTGCCGGTACGCGGCGGAGGCATCGGTCTCCTCTCGGGAGGGAGATTTCAGCTCCACTACCACCAGGGGCAGGCCATTTACAAAGAGCACCACGTCGGCCCGCTTTTCGCTGTTTTCAATCACCGTCCACTGGTTGATAACAGTGAAGCGGTTGTGGTCCTTGTTCTCCGGGTGCTGGTAGTCTACCAGATACACTAGGTCGGAGCGTTCCTCGCCCTTCACCACGAACTTCACCGGTACGCCGTTTTGCAGATAGTCGGCAAAGACCATGTTTTTTTGCAAGAGGGAACCGGACTCAAAGTTTTTCAGCTTGTATACCGCATCCTCCAGTGCCTCCTGGGGCAGGTCAGGGTTAATGGCCTGGAGGGCAGGCAGCAGATCGTCCTCGTACAGAGGCGAGTGATAGTCCCGGTCGATGTCCGGGCCGTAGGCGTAGGAATAGCCCAGGGTTTGGGTAAAGAGCTGCAAAACAGCGTTTTCATAGTTGGATTCGGTGAAGGGCATAAGATCACCTCGTTATCTTGTTATATAGACTGATCATTTTTAGGAGCTTTTAAAATTTGTTCCATATAAGAAATCATGTTTTTAAACTCAGAACTATTATAAAATGTTACAAATTTTCTCATAGTAGAATTTAAGTCAGCTTCTTTGTTATAGGGTGATGTCATCAGTTCTGGCATTGTATTTATTGTTTGACATAAAAGAAAGATTTCCGTATGAAAATATGATAATTGTTGCACAGTTGATTGATGCTTTTGGAAGTAAAATTGATAACAGTTGAAGGCTTTTTGACATTTTTTATAAGAATTTTCATCTAAAAAATTCAAAGCTTTCTTTTGAATCAGATGTATAAGATTCACATGTGAAGACTCGAAGATAGTTGTTTGATAAAAAGCCCAATCTTCTGAAAAATTTTTTATCGTAAAATAGATTTTTAACCGTTCTTCTTTTACCGCGACATTATTTTGATCTGTTGCAATTTTTTTTGGAATTTGAATGGCAGCCCAAACTGCCAAGCTGGATACGAGAACATTAGACCATTCAGCAAAAACAGAAATGGCATTCCAGCTATTTTCCAATTCCGGAGTATAGGTAATACGAAAGCCTTTGTGGTAAAGAAATATTGCCAACAAGGTCACTACGATGGCTACTATAAGCAAAAACCATTTACCCTTAATAGATTCTTTCAAATATCCACATCCTCCGCATCAATAGTTAGTTGACATAACTTGGTCAACAGTTTCGTTTTTATTGTCTCAATACAAGCAGATATATACAAGTGACTAAACACGAGACAGGATTTTCTAAGGCTTATTGTAGATACCAGCATATTGAGCCAAGTCAGATATAGATAAATCTGGACCTACTGCTAAGATTGTTG
This sequence comes from Intestinibacillus sp. Marseille-P6563, assembly GCF_900604335.1. Classification (NCBI taxonomy): domain Bacteria; kingdom Bacillati; phylum Bacillota; class Clostridia; order Eubacteriales; family Butyricicoccaceae; genus Intestinibacillus; species Intestinibacillus sp. Marseille-P6563. The sequence continues at coordinate 4,448 of NZ_UWOD01000006.1, forward strand.
ATAACAGTAATTCATCCAGCTTCCTTAAATCATCCATAATCATGTCTACCCGCTCTTTTTTTACAACAGTTTTTTCTTCTGCGAAAAAGAAGCCTTTGTCAAGCGATGCAAGTAAAGAAAATGAAAAACATATCCTATCGTAATATTTTCTAATCTGTTCTAACTTCTTCCACTCGCTTACTTGAAAAATATTTTCGCCTTCGATCAATTTCAATATAACATCAGTTCCTGAGTCATCAATCTTTTTATGTAAAATTTCGAACATTTGTTGGATTTGTTCGGGTGTGTTCTCTTCAATTTTCGAGGCAGTTAACAGCTTTCTCGATGATTCTGTAAATTCTTTCAATCTGCATAATGTTTCAAAACAATCTACACGATATGGATATGTATCTAATTTTATTTGTCGCTTCTGTAAATCTTCCTGTCTCAACGCCAGTTCTTGGTCCATTTTCCTCTGTCTTCGACTTATTATCAGAGAAATAACAAGGGAAATAAACGCTAGTAGTATTGAAAGCATTGAAAGTAGTGCAGAAATGAATCCTTCGTTATTATTGCACCATTGGACAAAGCCCATAACAATCTTCCTCCTATACGCTCATACCCTATCAAATTTTATTAGACTGATAATTCACCAGACATCAGCTTAGGGAGTAAAATATCTCGTAATATTGCAAGTCGTTGATTTTCCATTACATTACTCAATATAGCTTGATAGATGGGTTCGGCAATGCTAAGGAACGCTTCAGCATCATCATCAGACACCTTCGAAATACTTTCACTTTCAAAATCTCTGGTTGTGATTGCATCAAATACAGCTCCACTCGCCTTGTGCTTAAGTCTATCGACTGTTTTCAGCGTATAAAAATAAACAAGAAGCTGGTGGATTTCTTTTCCAATAAGTGCATAACAAGATTGATTCATTGCCATAGGAACGCCTGGCATTCCTACTTTGCCGACTGTCCCTCTTGCTGTCACAAAAACCGTATTTACCGGATAGAGACGGCTATTACAATGAGAAAGCCCTTCCTCTGTAATCCACTTCTCCGTTGTGAGCGTATAGGGGGACCCAACATCCTTAGGGGTAAAGAATGGTATTTGTCCATTCCAATATGAACTTTCACCCGTCTTAGGTGTTCCACCGCCCATAATCTGAATGATTTCAGTGAATTTAACACTGCTATCAGTTCGGTTATAAAAGTTGTCAAACAATGTAACGGCCTGCCGCTCCAAATTCTCGTTGATCTTGTTGTTTAGTTCGATTTTGTCGTCCAGCGAGCACAGAATTGCTGCTATTTTTTCTTGCTCTTCCAAAGATGGCAAATCAATTTCCACTTTCTTTAATTCTGCTGCTTTAATTCCTATTACAGTGGTTCCGGTAGAGCGTGCTTCTATTCTGCTTTTGAGCACACGATCTTGCAGCGCATAAAATAGATAATCAGCACTTAACTGTTTTGTTTTGGGCTCTAAAACAATAATTCTTTGGGCAAAAGCTAATTTATCATCAGTCCTGATGCGTGCTACTTCCCCTAACGGTGCTTCTGTTGTAAATACCACAGACCCTTTCTTGGGAATACCTCGTCTCATCCATTCGTCATAGTAATTCTCTGCAATAAATTCTTGCGGCTCTTGGATCATACCGTTTTTAACTATTTTTGCAGTGACTAAAGGAATTCCGCTTGTTGTTTTAGGGGGCGTTTTCCCACGGTAATCAATGAAGGTACACACATCACCCAAACTGTAAGTTTCACACTTCATACCCAATCGCCCCCAGTCGCTCCCTGATCTGCGCCTCCAGCTGGTGGGACTTTTGGAAAAGCTCCGACAGCTCCCTGGTCAGCCGCCCCATCTTCTCCTCGAAGGGCTCCCCGTCGTCCTCCAGCTCCTCAATGCCCACATACCGGCCCGGGGTCAGAATATAGTCCTGCTTGGCGATCTCCTCGGTGTCAGCCACGGCACAGAAGCCCTTGACCTCCTCCAGGGTGCCGTCCACAAAGGCGTTGTAGGTGTCGGCCAGCTTTTGGATGTCCTCGTCGGTAAGCTCGCGCAGCTTGCGGGTAACCATGGTGCCCATCTTCCGGGCGTCAATAAACAGGGTCTTCCCCTTCTGTTTCTTGTTCTTGGCCAAAAACCACAGGGAGACGGGAATCTGGGTGGTGTAGAACAGCTGGGAGGGCATGGCCACGATGCAGTCCACCAAATCGGCGTTAATGATGTTTTTGCGGATCTCCCCCTCTCCCCCACTCTGAGAGGACAGGGAGCCGTTGGCCAGCACCATGCCCATGCGGCCGTTGGGGGCCAGGTGCCAGATCATGTGCTGGAGCCAGGCAAAGTTGGCGTTGCCCGCCGGGGGCGTGCCGTACTGCCAGCGCACATCGTCCAGCAGTTTGTCCTGCCCCCAGTTGGACAGGTTGAAGGGCGGGTTTGCCATGATGAAGTCGGCCTTCAGCTGGGGATGGGCGTCGTTAAAGAAGGTGTCGGCACTGAACTTGCCCAGGTCGGCATCAATGCCACGGATGGCCAGGTTCATCTGGGCCAGCTTCCATGTAGTGGGGTTGGAGTCCTGCCCATAGACAGAAATCTTGTTGATGTTGCCGCCGTGGTTCTTTACGAACTTGGCCGACTGGACGAACATGCCGCCGCTGCCGCAGCAGGGATCATAGACCCGGCCGTTGTAGGGCTGCAAGATCTCCACCAGGGTTTTGACCACGCAAGCGGGGGTATAGAATTCCCCGGCCAGCTTGCCCTCCTGCTCGGCAAATTTGGCCAGGCAGTACTCATAGGTGCGGCCCAGAATGTCCTTGCTGTTGCCATGCTCTACCATCTGAATGTTGGTGAACAGGTCTACTACCTCCCCCAGACGGCGCTTGTCCAGCTCGGGGCGGGCAAAGTTCTTGGGCAGGATATCTTTAAGCCGTTTGTTCTCTCTCTCAATGCTGCGCATGGCTTCGTCGATGACGGTGCCAATCTCCGGCGTGTGCGCCGCTGCGGCGATTACACTCCATCGGGCGTTCTCCGGCACAAAGAAGATGTTTTCGGCAGTGTATTCATCCTTATCTTCCTCAAAACCGGCTCCTTCAGCCACCAACTCCTGATATTTGGCTTCGAAACGGTCAGATATGTATTTCAGAAAAATGAGACCCAATACCACGGATTTATACTCTGAGGCGTCGATATTGCCTCGCAGTACACAGGCCGCATCCCAAATTTGCTTTTCAAACCCAATAGTACTGGTGTTGGTTTCTGACATAGTTAAAATACCTCCTGGTTTTGTACCTATTCTGTACGGAACAACCTACGTTTTATGTTTTGTAGAGGCCGTTTTGGCGGTCTGCGTAGATAAGTATTCAATATACCGATAGGCGTCTATGTGAACTTCTGAAATCAGGTTATTTTCCATAAAAACAATCGATTCTGTACTTCTTCTATCTTTATGACATATCGATGCTATTTGATGTCGAAAGGTGCTCTATTCATAAAATTTAATGGTATTGTAGATCAGCGGTTACTGCTTGTATCTGTGGTAGAATTCACTTGGAATTTATGGCTCGCAATCATTATAAACCGTACAACCTATAAAATCAATTATTGGATAGAAAAGGTGGGGGAGTGCAGACAATATAGGGTTTAAACTGTCTGCAAGGAGATTGGCGTCATGGTTTCCTCCTTCTATATTCCCTATAAGATGCCAGTGTAAAGTGCCCAGCAGCTATCCATACAATCCACCATGATATCACATTCATAGGCATGATCGTTATCTTTTCTGCACATATAGTTCCAACCATAGCTGCTGCGGCTATTAGCGAGACGGAAACGGCCCTTTGCTGTAGGCTTGCCTGTTCCCATGAATCGAAAAATTTTCGTATAGCTTGTTTCGAAAGGAGCACAATACCAACACAAGCACTGATCGTAAGCAAACCAGAAATGAGGCCGCTGATTACACTACCGACAAATTCATTTGTCATACCGGAAATGTTTAAATTTAGCCAACTGTGAAGCCGCATTAGACCAGCCCATAAAGTGAGGATATTCTCCGTTCTATGGACAAACCACTGCGGAGCGGTTTTCAATGCCGCTCCATGATCGAGCAATAACAACAGGGTGCAGATTGTAGCATAGACCGTCACAGAAATGGTTGAAGCTACTGTTTGCTGAATTAGTTTTACTTTTTCTTTCTTCAACTGCTGTGATATTTTTTGTTGCAATTGATACGCAATATCACGCTTTTCAAGCTCTAAGCGTCGGTAAAAGCCAGATTCTAGTTCGCTTGCTTTTTGCAACCTTATTTCTGAATTAGCGTTCATACTCTTGGCTTTTCTTTGAATTTCGGCTTGGCTGTCGAGCAGTTGTTTGTTCTGGATCTGGAGGCGTGCGTTCTCCTGTAATATGGTGCTTATGCTGCACAGTTTTCCATTCTGTTCTGCAATGATCTGTTCTAATTCTGTAATCCGACGCATCTGATCCTCGATCAATTCTATGTTTGAGCTGCTCTGCTGCGGATTTTGCTGTTTCTGCATTGCGTGCATTGACTTCAAACTCATGCTCTAATCCTGCCTTTGAGAAGTCTATGTGATAATATTTTTCAAGTTTATTATTTCGAATTTTATACTTTGTTTCGCCATGCTCCTGTCGGTCGATATCTATGAAAGTAATATATTTTCGACTGTCTGACCATTCAACATCTACACCTTTAGAGGATAATTTCTGTATAAAATCTTTACGGCTGATAGCAATCTCTCTGCACGCCATAATTGCCAATGCAATGTTTTGAACATACGACTGTATTTCTCCGGATTCAGCCTGTTTTAAAAGTTGATATGTTTCTTTGTGATATGATGTGGTATCCTCACGTTCTCTGCCATCAAACGAATAACCTTTTCTGCAAATGGATAATCCATACTGCCGGCATAGGCTATCGGACAAATTTTTCATATCCTGTAATTCGGTGGATTTCATCTGAAATTTGTGACCATCTATATAGCTCACACTGTTTACAACAAAGTGAGTATGAAAATGATTTCGGTCTTGATGCGTGACAGCTAGAACCTCAAAACCTTGAAACAGCGGACATTGTTCTGCGAATTTAACTGCTAGTTCATGGGCGATCTCAGCAGTAACATTTTCCCCTGATGCAAAGGACTGAACGAAATGTTTATATGTTCGGCCTCCTGTCTTATGATACAATAACTTTGTTGTTTGCATCTCATCCGCGGCTGATTCAGGGGAGCAGCCGATTCCGGTCATTAACTTTCGCTCCGTCTTTTCCTTTTTGCAAACATAATTAATAACAGTGTTTATGGGAGCGTGTGAAGAAACTGCTTTAATAACTGCCATGTCTCTGTCTGAGCCTCCAATGCCTTTCTTAGACTGCTATGGTAATCAACATAGCCTCGTTGGTTTAAGGCTTTAGCAATCTGGTTAAGGTTAATCCCTTGTTTTTTTAATTCCGGCAACAATTCTCGGATTGCTCCCATGTTAATAATCGGTGCATTCAAAGCTGCTTGCAGTAAATATTTTTGTTGTTTCATACCCGATTGTTTGATTTTTTCGTGTAGTAGATCAAGTTCGGATTCAGACAACCTCAGAATAACCTGTTTATTTCTTGATTGGTTCATTTGAATATGTTCCTCCTATGGTAATGCTGTCTGGTATGGGGATTTTATAAGGGAAAGCTATTTTACCAATATATGATGCATGTAGCGCAGCAAAATCCAAGGTAAATGGCTCGGGTTACGAGCTGGAACGGGGATTGAAGGGGCGGAGCCCCTCACAAGCTTTAATCTGATGAACAAAGTGATATCAGATTAGGTAGCTTGCAATATTGCTATATCAGACCGGCTGCCAATGGCCGGGAGGATATAGCACCGGTCGGCAAAATAACGGCGATGGAGAAGGTGGCGGTAGGATTTGTCAACCTGCTATGACAGGGGGCGCCCATATAGCCTATGGATGAGATGAGAACCGAAATAGGAACGTCGGGATTCGCTTTGATATTCCCGACGTTTCCTATGTGCTATTTACTTTCGATATCTAATGCTGGGCATCTTGCTCGAAGATCGTCCAGCCATTCCTGCTCCCAAGGCTCTAATTTTTGATTCTCAGTTTCAAACGACTGAGTAACGGATTTTCTCTTATACCGCTTCGGTATTCCAGAAATTTCCCATGCTTGAATCAACTTGGTAGCATATCCTTCGGGGTTTAGTATATCCGGATTCCTGCTGGCTTCGATTGCAAGAATAATATCCTGCTGTGCCAAAGACGATTTTTGTGTGGTTTTTAAAAACTCTTTTGACGGGTTTCGATGAAATACAGACAGAAAATGGTTATATACAGTTTCATCAGCAGGAGGTATGGCATCTTCTGTATCTGCATCTGACTGATCATCATCTTCACCTTCTTTTTCTACCTCTGCTTCTGATTGGCTATTTTCGCCATCCTGATTATGCCGTTCGCCATTTTTGTTGCCCCATCGTGCTTCGGCACCTTTTTGGCCATTTAATTTATTCTGTTCGCTACGTTTTCGATAATGTTCCAGAGAAGAATCAATATCGTCTCGAAATACTTCAAAGGCCATACCCAATACCCCATCAAAGTTCGGATACATGCCATCCTCAGCATAGTCATACAGCGCTGTAAACAATTCACCTCGCTGCTCGATTGTGAGATACTGTAATTTCAAACGATTCCGAAAGAACAGTGGAAAAAAGGGACGTTGTTTCATGGCTTTAGAGCACCTTATTTTCCTGGTGCATATGTTGGCGGACCCACACCTCCAGTTCCTCTCGAAGAATCAACTTACGACCGTTAATTTGTACAACAGGAAAATCGGTTGATCGCATAAGACTGTATACGCCACTACGTGAAATATGTAATGCAGTCATTGCATCTTTCGCATCCATTAACTCCGGAAATCGTTCAAACATATTAGACCACTCCTTATCTAGGGAATATTATTGATTTAGAAGAAAGATTGTGATATTATATATACAATGATTCTCATATTATATGATTATTCTAGTTTATCTTCCTGAAATAGTCAAGTGCATTGTGTTACAATAAGTACAAACTTATAAGAGGGAGGTCCATAATGCATATTAGCACAGATTCAAGCGCAACATATCGACGGAATACATATCCATATATGCGTATATATTCAGTGGAGAAGCGTGAAATTTTGGAATGGATTGAGGAGCAGGATCGTCAACGCAAGCGCGTGTTGAGCCACCATGAATATGCAATTGGCGAACTTGTGATGATATATCTCTATCAACCGGTCGACCGTATTGCCTCTGAGCTGGCCGAAGTTTCTGATTATTTTCTGCACGAAGCAAAACATCCGATTTCCGAAGCAGAATGGGTGATGTGGGGAAAACATCTTAGTGAAATTAGTAATAAGCATCCGTTTTTTTTATTGGGTGAACAGCTATTTTCAAAGATATATCAACAATATCAACAGAATATCGACGTTGATTTCAATTGCTTTTATCATTTAGCTGAGCAATTTAAAACTTTGCAAAGTACATTGAGAAAACAAGCAAGCGGGTATTTGAATGCCGAAAGTATGAAAAATACTGCTCTTGAAAATTTCATGCACCAAGCTTTGGAAGAAGATGGACATTTTTCTTTGCTTACGATGAAACCGGAAATTGTTCCTAAAGAATATCTATACGAGTTTTCAGGTTTGGCTCCTATTCCGTGTGATTTTTGTCACAATCCTGTATGGAAAGACCACGACTATACACTGGAGTATGTATTTTATCCCCAAACGCCAATAGAAATTGGAGATTATTTCTTTTCCCTATTTTTACAGAAAGATGTAAGGTTTAAAGTTTGCAAAAACTGTAGCCGTTATTTCGCAGTTATCGGAAAATCCAAACGTGAATATTGCACGCGCATTATTGAAAATTCCAGAACATTGAGAACCTGTATGGACCTTGGCGCATCTCGGTTGTATAACAGCACTCATTCGCAGCATCCAGCAATGAAAGCCTATATGAAGGTATATAAGACACGTAATTCCCGCATGAGAGCCAAACGCATGACCAAGGAAGAGTTCACCTTGTGGTCCGCAGAGGCTCGTAAAGAGCGGGATAATTGTGTCGCTGGGCGTATTACGTTAGAGCAGTTTCAGCAATGGCTGGATTCACATTAAAAAAACGTCGCATTTGCGACGTTTTCATACATATTGTTTTAAAAAGGAGTTTCGTGAATGGCAAAAACAAAAAGAAGTACCAGCGGAAGCGGAAATATTCGTAAGCGTTCTGATGGCAGATGGGAGGGACGATATACTGCTGGAATTGATCCTGGGACTGGAAAGCAGATCCAACGCTCCATTTACGGCAAGACACAGAAAGATGTTCGTGAAAGATTGCGCCAGATCACAGTAGATCTGGATACAGGGGCATATCAGGAGCCTTGCAGTATGAAGTTGGGAGAGTGGTTAGATATCTGGCACAGCGAATACCTAAATAATGTCAAGCCGCATACTCGTGCATCCTATGCACAGACAATCCGTAATCATATTAAGCCATCTCTTGGCTCTGTCCGTCTGGATGCTTTGACGCCTGTCATGATGCAGAAGTTTATCAATGATTTGACAAAACCCAAGGACGATGGAAGTTTACTCAGTGCAAAGACCATTAAAAATATTCATGGTGTTGTACATCGCGCTTTAAACCAAGCGGTTCGTATCGGATATCTTCGTACGAATCCAGCCGACTATTGCATTATACCTAAGGTAGTGCAGAAACAGATTCATCCACTAGAGGAAACTCAGATACAAACATTCCTCAAAGCCATTCAGGGGCGAGAGGAAGAATTTTTATTTATTACTGCACTGTTTACTGGGATGCGGCAAAGTGAACTGCTTGGTCTGCAATGGCAAGATATTGATTTTCATACAAATTCCATCTTTATCAGTAGACAGCTGCAGAAATCAAAGGAAAATGGTAAAGGTTATATCTTTGTGACCCCTAAGAACGGCAAGTCACGTCAGATACAGCCGGCAGATCTTGTATTCGATACACTCCGCAAACAGCATCACAAGCAGAATCAGCAGCGAATGATTGCAGGAAGTCTGTGGAACAATTCAAATAACTTGGTATTTACCAATGCCTTTGGTGGAAATCTTACGCATGTTACCGTTTCCAAGCATTTTAAACAGGTTGCTTGCGCGATTGATCGACCTGACTTACGTTTTCATGATCTTCGTCACACCTATGCTGTATTGTCTTTGCAAGCAGGCGATGATGTGAAAACCTTACAGGAGAATTTGGGGCATCATACCGCGGCGTTCACCCTGTCTGTTTATGGTCATGTAACGGATAAAATGCGTCATGACAGTGCACAGCGTATGAACAGTTATATTGAGCAGATTGTAGGCTAATAAGGGTCAAAATAAGGGTCAACAGAAAATACGAAATTTTACAGTTGGCTAAAAAGTTATGAAAATATTAAAAAATGATCGAAAAATACAAAAAAGACCTGCAATCCGTTTGAATCACAGGTCTTTTTCTGGCGGAGAAAGAGGGATTTGAA
>NZ_UWOD01000007.1 GCF_900604335.1 Intestinibacillus sp. Marseille-P6563
CAGGCGTTTGGTCGCCGGACACACAGCAAAAAGGAGAAAGCACTATGAGCAACTTACCTGAAAAAATGAAGGCAATCGTCGCATATGCGCCGGGGGACTACCGGCTGGAAACCGTGGACACGCCGCACGCCGGCGAAGGGGAAATGATCCTCAAGGTCGAAGCCTGCGGCATCTGCGCGGGCGACGTCAAGGCATTTGGCGGCGCGGCCAGCTTCTGGGGTCTGGACGGCCAGCCCAAGTACATCAAGGCGCCCATGATCCCCGGCCATGAATTTGTGGGCACGGTGGTCGAGATGGGCAAGAACGTGGCCGGCAACTGGAAACTGGGCGACCGCATCTGCCCCGAGCAGATTGTGCCGTGCGGCCAGTGCCGCTTCTGCAAGACCGGTCGCCACTGGATGTGCGAAAAGCACGACCTGTTCGGCTTCCAGAACAACGTCAACGGCGGTATGGCCGAATACGTCCGCCTGACCAAGGAAGCGCTGCCCTACCTCGTACCGGCCGACATGCCGATCGAAAAGGCCGCCCTGATTGAGCCTTATGCCTGCGCGTTCCACTGCGTGGAGCGTGCGCAGGTCACCACCCGCGATGTGGTCGTCCTGTCGGGCGCGGGCACGCTGGGTCTTGGCATGGTGGGCGCCATCCGTCAGGCAAACCCGAGTTTGTTCATCGTCCTGGACATGAACGACGACCGTCTGGCCAAGGCCAAGGAGTTCGGCGCCGATCTGGTCATGAACCCGGGCAAGGAAAACGTGGTGCAGAAAATCAAGGAACTGACCGACGGCTACGGCTGCGACATCTACATCGAAGCGACCGGCCATCCGTCGAGCGTGCAGCAGGGTCTGGATGCCATCCGCAAGATGGGCCGCTTCGTCGAGTTCTCGGTGTTCGGTCAGCCGGTCACGGTCGACTGGAGCATCATCTCCGACCGCAAGGAGCTCGACCTGCTGGGCGCGCACCTGAGCCCGTTCTGCTATGACACGGTCATCGACTGGATCGGCAGCGGCAAGCTGCCCACGGCTGGCGTGGTTTCCCACCAGTTTGCACTCGACCAGTGGGAAGAAGCATTCGAACTGGCCAAGACTGGCAAGGACGGGGCGATGAAAGTCGTCCTCAAGCCGTAAGACAAGGAGGGAACCCAAATGAATAAACTTCCGCGCATCATGAACGACCCCGACAACATCGTCGACGAAATGCTGGAGGGCTTCCTCAAAGCGCATCCCGATCTGGTCGAGGGTACCGAAAACAAACGCGTCGTCAAGGCAAAGAACATCCCGGCCGATAAGGTCGGCGTGGTCACGGGCGGCGGCTCGGGCCACAAACCCGCCTTTATCGGCTATGTCGGCGAAAACCTGTGCGACGCGGCGGCCGTCGGCGAAATTTGCTCGTCGCCCACCGCAGCCGCCTTCCTGGACAGCTTCAAGGCTGCCGACCAGGGCAAGGGCGTTGCCTGCCTGTACGGCAACTACTCGGGCGACAACATGAACGTCAAGATGGCCGTCAAGATGGCCGCCCGCCAGGGCATCACGGTCAAGACCGTGGTCGCCAACGACGACGTGGCATCCGCTCCCAAGGACCAGCGCGAAAAGCGCCGCGGCGTGGCGGGCGAAGTGCTCATGTGGAAGGTCGGCGGCGCCAAGGCGGCGCTCGGCGGCACGCTCGATGAGGTCATCGACGCGGCTCAGAAGGCCATCGACCACACGCGCAGCGTGGGCATCGGCCTGGCGCCGTGCACCCTGCCCGCGGTCGGCCACCCGAACTTTACCATCGAGCCGGGCACCATGGAGGTCGGCATCGGCCACCACGGCGAACCGGGCATCGAGGTCTGTCCGCTGGAGGACGCGGCCGGCATCGCTGGGCGCATGCTGGACATCGTCCTGCCCGACTATCCGTTTAAAGACGGCGACGAAGTGGTCGCGCTGGTGTCCGGCCTGGGCGCAACGCCGGTCATGGAACTGTATGTTCTCTATCACGAAATCGAGCGCCTGCTGACCGCGCAGGGCATCCGGGTGCACCGGGCCTATGTGGGCAACTATTTTACCTCCCTGGAAATGATGGGCGCAACACTCACCCTGATGAAGCTGGACGACGAGCTCAAGCAGCTCATCGATCTGCCGGCCAACAGCATGGGACTGAAACAGAAATGAGGGATTTTTCAATGAACAGCTTTCCGAATCGGGACGGCAAGCCCATCCTTTTGGCGATGGTGCATGCCATCCAGCAAAACAAGGCCTATCTTGGCGAGGTCGACGGCCTGATCGGCGACGGCGACCACGGCATGAATATGAATAAAGGGTTTACCCTCTTTGAAACACGGTTTGGCGGTCAGGATTTCTCCTTTACCCAAGGCCTCGCCGAGTTGGGCAACATCCTCTTTTCCGAGATCGGCGGCTCGATGGGCCCGATCTACGGCACCATCCTGATGGACGCCGCCGACGCAGGCGCGGACGCGGCCGACATCGACCTGGACGTCCTGTCCCGCATGCTGGACAGCGGCCTGTCCGGTTTGCAGGAGATCGTCCAGGCCCAGGTGGGCGATAAAACCCTGGTCGATACGCTCAGTCCCGCGGTGGACGCCCTGCGCAAAGGCGCGCAGGAAGGCCAGCCGTTTGCCGACGCTCTCACGCACATGAAGCAGGCAGCGGCCGACGGGCGCGATTCGACCAAAGATATGGTGGCCCGTTTTGGGCGCTCGAGCCGCCTGGGCGAGCGCTCGCGGGGCGTGCTGGATGCGGGCGCGACCTCGTGCTGCATCATTCTGACCGCGATGGCCGACGCCATCCAGGAGCAGATCGCATAAGTTTTTATTGAAGTTGGAGAGAAAAGCCGCCCGGCCCGGCCGGGCAGGGCCTGCGCGGGTGCGCGCAGGCAGGAACATGGAGGGAATTTTGTGTCACAGAACGTAATGGACCGCGTGCGGGCAACGCCACGCTGCGACTGGCCGGTCGCCGACAAGGAACAAAGCGGCATCGGCAGTTTTATCGGACTTTACGGCGGCGAGCACATCGCTGCCACCGAATTTGTCATCGGCGCCACACTCGTGCAGTATGGCTGCACGGCCAGCGACATTTTGATCGGCCTGTTTATCGGCAATCTGCTGGCGGTGCTGAGTTTCACCTTCTTCTGCGCCAAGATCGCGACCGACACTCGGCTGACGCTGTACAGCTACCTGGGCCGCATTTTTGGCGGCCGCCTGCAAAAGGTGTACAACATCGTGCTCGGCTTAGGCCTCGCGGCGCTGGCCGCGGCCGGTATCAGCATATCGGCCACCGCCATCCGGCGTATTTTTGACATCCCCATTCAGCTCAACTGGTACCCGACCAGCGCCAAATTTGTGCTGATCGTACTGGTTTTGGGCGCGGTCATCACGTTCATCGTGGCCAAAGGCTTCGAAGGCGTGTCCAAGTTCGCCACCACCTGTGTCCCCTGGATGATCGCCCTGTTTTTCGTGGGCCTGATCGTCACCCTGCCCCAGCTTCTGGATGCCACCGGCTATGGCGCCATCCGTTCGCCGGGCGACTTTTTAAGCCTCTTAAACACCCATGTCTGGAACGGCTCGAGTGAAACCGGGCAGCACCTGGGCGTGCTGCATGTCATCGGCTTTGCCTGGACCTGCAACCTCGCATGGCACATCGGCCTCAACGACATGCCCATGCTGCGCTATGCCAAGAACTATAAATACGGCTATGCGTCGGCGGTCGGCATGTACATCGGCCACTTCTTTGCCTGGATCGTCGCCGGTGTGTTCGGCGCCACGGCAGCCATCATCTTAAACACCCCTCTGACCCAGCTCGACCCGGGCGCGGTCACCTTTACCCTGCTCGGCTACACCGGCCTGCTGGCGGTCATCATCGCTGGCTGGACGACGGCCAACCCGACCATTTACCGCATTGTTCTGTCCTTTAACGTGGTCTTTTCCAAGGTCAGCCAGAAGCGCATGACCTATATCCTGGGCACCATCATCACCGTCGCTGCCTGCTTCCCCTGCGTGCAGAAGGCGGACGCCATCCTGGTCTATCTCGGCATGGCCGTAGAAGGTGCGGGCGTCATTTGTATCTGCGAACACTTCCTCTTCCCCCGCATCGGCTTTACCCGGTATTGGAATGAATACCGCCATCAGGATTTCAACATGCCCGCTGCGATCGCCTGGGGCGTATCGATTGTGTTCTCGTTCGGGCTGGTGTTTGCGGGCATCATCCACCGCAATCTGATTTTGGTGCCCACGTTTGTGCTGACCGCGGTGCTGTACACCGTGCTGGCCGGTCTGGCAGGCGCGAAGGAAAAGTACCCGGCCCAAGAGGCCGATGCGGCTGCCTACCGCACCGCACTCCAGGACTATGCCAATACCATGCACCAGGACGACATCCCCTTTACCGTAACTGGTGTGGCGCTCGGCCTGCGCGTGGTGGCCTTTATCGTGCTGGCTGCGTTTGTGGGCAGCGGCATCGTGTGCGCGCTGGGCGGCCTGGGACTGGAAGCCTTTAAGGCGCTGTCCATCGTGCTGTCGCTCGGATACTTTGTCTGCAACGGCGCGGCGCTCGTGATCTCGCTGAAAAAGACCACCAAATCCGAAGTGAAAACCCATCAGAAAATCCAAACCGGAAAGGAAGCTACCCCATGAAAAAGATCGCGATCGGCTGCGACCCGAATGCGCAGGAACAAAAACAAGACCTGATCGGCTATCTGGCCAAGCTCGGCTATGATATGGTCGACCTGGGCAGCGATGACCCCATCTATGCGCACACCGCCTTTCAGGTGGCGCGCGGCGTGGCCGACGGCACCTATGACCGCGGCATCCTGCTGTGCGGCACCGGTCTGGGCATGAGCATTGCGGCCAACAAGGTCAAGGGCTGCTATGCCGCGCTGTGCACCGACGTCTATTCGGCCGAGCGCGCCCGCAAGAGCAATGACGCCAATGTGGCTTGCTTCGGGGCCTTCACCCTGGGCATCCGCACCATCGAAAAGCTGGCCGAGACCTTCCTGTCTGCCGAGTTCGAGCCGGGCTGTTCCTCGCAGCCCAAGGTCGACTGCTACATGGAATACGACCAGCAGCGCGGCTGACCGGAAGGAGGAACACCCCATGCTTCCCTATCACGGCGCGGACATTGATTTTTCCATAAACGGCAAAACCGCCATCATCACGGGCGGCGCGGCTGGCATCGGCAACGCGACCGCCCGGTTCTTCCTCGAGAAAGGCGCGAACGTCGTGCTGGCCGACTGCAACCCGCAGACGGACGCCATCGCGGCCGCGCTCTCGCCCGACCGGGCGCTGGGCGTGACGGCCGACATCCTGAGAGGCGACGACCGGCAGCGCATCTTTGACGCCGCCTGCGAGCGCTTCGGCCAGGTGGACATCCTGGTCAACTGCGCGGGCATCGTGGCGCTCGACAAGGCCGAAAACCTGTCCGAAAAGGACTGGGGCCGCACCATGGACATCAACCTCAAGGGCAGTTTCCTGATGGCTCAGATGGCGGGCCGGTATTTCATGGCGCATAAGATCGCCGGGAACATCGTTAACATGGCGTCCCAGGCGGGCGTGATCGCACTCGACCGCCATGTGGCCTACTGCGCGTCCAAGGGCGCCATCATCGCCATGACCAAGGTACTCGCCCTCGAATGGGGCGTGCACGGCATAAGGGTTAACGCGGTATCGCCCACCGTGGTGCTCACCGAGCTTGGGCATAAGGCGTGGGACGGCCCGGTCGGCGACGCCTTCCGGCAGCAGATCCCCGGCCGCAGGTTCGCCGAGCCCGACGAAGTTGCGGGCGCCATCGCCTTTCTGTGCAGCGGCGCAGCCGGCATGATTACCGGCCACAACCTGCTCATCGACGGCGGCTATACCATCCAATAAAATAGTAATACCCCGCAAGGATTTTGAACCGGTCCAGTAAAAATGGACAGTGACAAAAACCCCCTGATGTAGGAAAATAGACTACATCAGGGGGTTTTGTCATGGAGAAACGAAAATACACACACATTCAAGTGCTGTTGCCAGAAATCAAGGCTATGCTGGCAGCGGGGAAAACCCAGCGGGAAGTTGCAGAATATTACGGTTTTCAGGATAAGCAGGTGATAAAAAGTCTACTTAAGCGTGAACGGAGGAAAAAACGTATGTTAGAAGCTGGCATCCTTGCGCGGCCCCAAGGGCGGCCAAGAACAAATGCCGCACCAAGAGATATTGTAACCGAGCAGGCACATGAGATCCAGCGACTTCGTATGGAGAATAAACTGCT
>NZ_UWOD01000008.1 GCF_900604335.1 Intestinibacillus sp. Marseille-P6563
ATTTTGTATAGTTTCCTATGCCGCAGATTCGGCCAGCTTGACAGCCCCCTCCGGCTGCTGCCGGCGCAGCCGATCTGCGGCATACAGCCAGCGCTCACGGTAAGTATACAAAATAACCGTTGTTGTCCGATTCGCTTTATAAGCTTGTCTGATAGCCACGGATTTCTTCAAAATCTTCACCAAAATCAATGTCCAATTCTTGTTCAAGTTCCGTGAAGTTTATAGCCGGTAAGCCCTTGCCATAGTCCAGGATTTGCTGTAAAATAATCTTGTAGTCAAGTTCAGACGCATTGACCTTTACGGCAGCTTCTCCCAAAAGCTGCTGTATTTTTTTGCGTTTACGCTTAGATATATCCATTAAAAGTTCTGGATGCTCCATGCAAGCGATAAGTAATACTTTGTCTGTCCCGGTAACATCTTCGGGAATTTCGGCAGAATCAAAATACAGCACATCCGGGAAAACGCGGGAAAACTCAGCGAATGAACAGCATTTATAATCCATGGTGATTTCCAATCGAGTTAAATCATACCCTAATTTAGATTCTAAACCTTTGTTGTAAAGCTTCACATTACCATGTTGTGACCGTAACCCCAAATATTCGGTTTTGTCCAAATTGCTGTTACATAGCTGGGCATATTTCCGCTTATCCTTGACCAGGATGAATTTATCACGTGCCACCGGTATGTCGATCGCCACATCAAAACGTCCGAAATCCAGATACCGGCAGCCAGAAAGCAGCCACTCATAAACATACGTGAATTGTGCATCGTTCCCCACCTTTGCCGGATTAAACTCGACCTTTACCGTCTCGGTGAAGCTGTTTGGAGCCGTTCCGGTAACACCAAACCCCAAGTAATAACTATGGCCGGATTGCAATGCAATCGTGTAATTGTAATGCATAGAACCCGGAGACCGTCCAATCCACTGTTTGGCTATTTCTCCAGTGCTTGCAGACGAGCCATCACATAACACACCCAATATATGGGAAATCGTATCATATCGCACACGCATCACCACTGTTAGTTTATCAAGCAAATACATATAACAAATCAACTCCTATCCGTTGTTGGTAGCTTTTGGCACAAAGGTACATTTGTGACCATGTATGCCCCTATTTAGAAAGGGGGGCATCTCCCCTGCCCATCAGGGGAGATGAAACACCAACAACATATACCCTACCTACGGCAGCAAAAACGGATATTGCCGCACAGACGCCCAGCGCCTTGCCCACACCCTAAAGGGTATGGACAAGCCCCAGGACGCAAGTGGACAAATCCGCCCCCGCTGCCTGCTGCGGTAGTGGGAGGACACCCGGCAGCGCGCCAACGCTGCCCGGTTTCCCCCCAAAGGCTGCCACGGTGCCAGACGCGGACTGCGGAGCCTTCCCCCCTTCCGTTCCTCTCGCGCGAGCGCGTTTTTTTATGTAGCTGCTGCCTGCGCTGCGCGCAGCCGAAAGCGCAGACCATACGGCGCAGCGGTCAGGACCCCCCGCCTGACGGCGGGTCCCCCCGACCGGCTGCGGCCGTGATGGGCTGCGTGCCCGGTGCCGCGAACATGGCATAGCTGTCATAAAGCTTCGCCCTGCTGCGGCGGTACGGGATGATCTGAGAGCCGAGCCGCAGCCGCTGCCCGTACCACCGCTGCACACAGAGAAAGGCCGTAAGCGGTAACAGGCCAAACGCATTATTGATTTTCAGGTGGGAATACTCATACTCGACACAGCAGCGGATTTGCCGGTCTAGCATCCGGTCAAACTGTGCAATGAGAATGATGTTATAGCCCAGCTTGCGATGCTGGCTGAAAAAGTGCACCCAGCGCATACGCTCCTGCCCAGATTGCCAATCACGTGAGTTAAAAAGGCCACCGCACTCATCCAACACCAAGAGCGTCTGCCCTTCCATGCCCACTACATGGTTCTCGACCGCATATTGCACCAGCCGGTCAACGCTGACCTCTGAATTATCCCAGTAATCGAAGCGGCCACGAAGCCGCCGAATATTTTCAGTGACTACCGGGAAATTTGCTATCACTCCATTG
Organism: Intestinibacillus sp. Marseille-P6563; assembly: GCF_900604335.1. Lineage (NCBI taxonomy): Bacteria > Bacillati > Bacillota > Clostridia > Eubacteriales > Butyricicoccaceae > Intestinibacillus > Intestinibacillus sp. Marseille-P6563. Next base: position 2,039 of record NZ_UWOD01000008.1, read on the forward strand.
CGCGTCCTGCGCCGCAGCTTGTCCACAATATCGCAAAGGGCATGATAACTTTTCCCGCTGCCGGGTGTACCCGAATATAGAAAAATCATAGCAATACCTCATTCAATGGCTTTTATCCAACGTGCTACCACGGAAAGCGCATAAAAGACCGCCACAGCCACAAGCCACGCTTCCAGAATCGCGCCAACTTCATACAGCGGCAGGAAATAGTTGATTTGTGCCAGCAAATTAGTGAACGCATTATCAGTTTCCAGAAACGCCTGAAACGGCGATGGCGGGAAAATAGCACAAATGCTATTGAGTACCACCACAATAGCATCCAACAAGAACTGAACAAACGATGCAAGAGCCTTAAACACACTGCTGCCCCCTTACCATTTCATAACGTCTCTGGTACGTAGTATGAGCACATACACGAACCAGACCACGACCACATAGCGGAAAAACGTGATAGGCACGGTATATGGCGATAGATCTACCGTATGATGTACCGAAAAATAGGCCGTGTCCAAATCGATTGAAAATCTATAATCAGCAGCAGAAGCCGCAAAAAGCATGATAGCGTCCCGCAAATCAAACGGAATGCAGAACGGAAACCGGTCTACAAGAATGAGATTCTTGAATCCATCAAAATCCAGTTTGAAATCTGAGGGGGAATCAAAGAAATTCCGGATAGCGTCCCAAATATCGCCCAAGATATCTAATATGCCGCTTCCAGTCCCCTCCCCTTCTCCTACTGCCGTGCCGGTTGAAGCATCAACCAGGGTATCATAGGGCACATCCACCAGATCGCCGGTCGCGGTCTTTGGGATATCCAAGACAAAATCATCTGGATTCAGTGACAGATCAGGCCAGATAACAACGTCTTTACCTTCCTCATCCGTCTGCACTTCGGGGATGTCCGGGACATAGATCATGGTATCTTCGCCCGGATACGTCAAATCAGGAGCAAGAGACGGAGCGCCAGTCCCAAAAACAACATAGCAAGGAGCCTCAAGGAAATAAGCATAGTTACCACCAAAGGACAAAGCCGTATCATTGGAATTACCAACATTAAGCCAAAAAAAAGGCCGGATAGAATTAGACGGAGAAAACCAAATCCGTCCAAAGACATCACCGTTAAAAAAACTATGATACTCCTCGTCGTCAAGGACATAAGTATAATAATCGCCAACATCAATATATGGTGTAAGGATATAAGCATCGCTCAATAGATTACCATCTGCATCATATTGCTGGATAGATGTAATCCAAGATGTATAAAAATCAATATTATCAGCCCAATTATCAAAAGCATCACCATCTGCAAAATATATAGGCTCCCCAAAAGCGATATCGCCACCAACAGAAGAACCCACAAATGATTGATATGCATCATTGATAGCATCCCAAATAGACTGCGAAATCCGGACAGCACCATCACCAACCGTATTGGCAACATCAATTTGCAATGCAACTATCTGCTGCAATTTATCCGCAACCCCAGACGCCTGCTGCCCAAGCCAGTACCAAACTTTCGCTGCTGCATCACGTGCGGTATCCGTCGTGGCGAACGATGCACCGCCAGCAATCAGCAGCGCGGCCACAAGTTCTTTAGCGCCATATGCAATGACCGGGGCCAGAGCCGCCGCCTGCATAATCGGCACAACCGACACCAGCGCCAGAATCAGAAACATCATCAACAGCGCCAGCACCCGGAAGAGCAGCCGCCGACGAAAATACAAAGTCATAAAATCACCCCTTTGCAGGAATCAAAAATAGAATTGCATAAAACACACAGCAGCGCGCCCGATCGGCACCCGCTGCAACGTAAATCACGCAATAAAAAATGCCGCAACCTGCAAAATGCAAATTGCGGCATCGCGGCATCACTTCGCCATGGACTTGAACTTACTCCAGAGCACCTTAGCACCCCAAAATGTGATACCAAGGCCAACCGCAGCAGCAATGATCACAGCAGCATCGCCACCCACAGACGTTACAGCTTCCTGAATAGCCGTAACAACAGCCGAAGTACCTTCTGCTTCTACAGTCGCAACAACAGCCGAAGCACCTTCTGCTTCCATAATGGAACCCTCCTTTTATACTACATTTTTTATAAATGCTAACGCCAAAACGGCGAAATAGCCCAAAATCATGCAGACACAAAGGCCAGCTAAAACGGGATAAAACGTACCATTAAAGGCAGAAATGAGAAGAGCAGTATCAACCACGATGACACCACCCCAACAACGCACGGGCAAAGCCACACGCCAGAATGACAGCGATACAAATCACAATCAGCAGATTTGTTTGCGATATGGCATCTGCTACAATCGCAATATCATCTGTCCCAAGTAAAACGCCACTCTCAACTTCTGACATTGTCTCCGATTGGAAAATATCAACCTCTGCCCCATCCGTCGCCTGATCAGAAGGTGGAGAAGATGATGACGACCCCACAGCCGTTACAATGTCATTATCATTCATCGTTTAGCACCCCCTCCAAATGGGGCAAACGGCTGTACGTACTTGGCAGAGATAAGGCGCAGCGTCGGACGCCCGCGGGAACCGGCACTCATTTTGAACTCGGCATCGTACAGAGCCGGAAGGTTCGCGAACTTATCCCAATCCGAGTAGTCCATAATGGCCGAAAGCACTTCCACGCCGCTTTCATTCTGCCGAAGTTCGCCGCTCCATTCTTCAATGTAGGTAATCTTCACACCGGCTACCACTTCGCCGGTTTTGTCGTCGGTCATCTGATACCGGCGAGCATTCAACACACAAATTTGACTAGTAAGTTTCATAGCAATATTCCTCCTCAGATTCAGGCAACAGCATGACCCGTTGAAACCTTACGCGAAATTGTAAAACATTGTTTTACAATTTGGATTATAAACTGTTAAACAATGTTTGTCAATACGAGTGGCAAAAAAATATTAAAGCTGATAAAATACCGTCAAGGAGGTGGGCATAGTGAAAAGAACCAAAGCTACAAAGCAAATCGGACTAAGAGTACCAGAAGAATTAAAAGACCGACTTGAAAATCGAGCAGAAGAAGAAGGACGCACATTGTCCAACCTTGTAATCAAAATTTGCGAAGAATATCTAAGAAAAATTGATGAAGCCAAAAAGATGTTAGGCGAATAAAAAAAGAGGGCTTTTAGCCCTCTTTTTTATCCAGCCGCGAACCGGCCAAAACATGTGCCATTTTGTATAGTTTCCTATGCCGCAGATTCGGCCAGCTTGACAGCCCCCTCCGGCTGCTGCCGGCGCAGCCGATCTGCGGCATACAGCCAGCGCTCACGGTAAGTATACAAAATAACCGTT
>NZ_UWOD01000009.1 GCF_900604335.1 Intestinibacillus sp. Marseille-P6563
TGCGGCGTGTCCACGGTTTCCAGCCGGTAGTCCCCCGGCGCATATGCGACGATTGCCTTCATTTTTTCAGGTAAGTTGCTCATAGTGCTTTCTCCTTTTTGCTGTGTGTCCGGCGACCAAACGCCTGCATGAATGCTTTATCCAAAAACCAGACTGCAATCTTTTGTATTTAAAACGACAAAAGGTTTTTCATTGAATCTGGATTTTCTGCTATATTAAGGGAAAAATTTGAAGCATCGCTTCTGTTTTCTCAGAATAACACAGGTGTTTTGTGGTTCTTGTTTTTACTTTTGTATTTTCGTTTGACATAAGTATAGTCTTGTTCTTTCCTCGAATCAAGCATAATACTTCCCGATATTTGCCCAAAATTTTTGTGCATTGCGCCGATATTTTGGAGACATTTGCCTTTTTGGCCCAGGGTCGATATAATAGAAAAAAGGCTGCCAGCAGTCTTTTTAGCAAAGGGGGAACCATTCATGCCGTCCAATGCTGCTGCGATCAAGCAGATCAACCGGGAAAACGTCCTGGCGTTTGTCTATACTCAGCACAGCACCACCCAAAAAGCCATCAAAGATACCTTACAGCTCAGCCGGTCGACCATCATCCAAATTCTCAAGGAATTCGAGGACCAGAACCTCATCGTCAAGCGCGGGCATCTGGAATCGACCGGCGGACGCCGCGCGTCCAGCCTGTATTTTTCGCGGTACGCCAAAATCGCCATCGGCGTCGAGCTGCTGGCGGGCTCGTATGAGATCGTGGCGCTCGATCTCTATGGCGAGACCATCAAATGCGAGCGCTTCGACCTGCCGTACGAGAACACCGACCGCTATTATGAGACCGTGTGCCATTCGGTGCAGGCGCTCATCGATTCGCTGACCCAGGACCCGGACAAGATCCTGGGCGTGGGCATCGTCCTGCAAGGCCTCATTTCCAACGACGGTACCCAGGTCACCTATGGCAAGATCCTGGGCTGCACCGGGCTGCGCATCGACGTTTTTACCCGCCATTTGCCCTATCCGTGCCAGTTCTTCCACGATGCCGAAGCGGCCACGCTGGACGAATTGTGGCAGTCGCCGGGTCTCAAGAATGCCATCTACATCCACATCCGCAGCAACATGAGCGGCGCGATCGTGGTCAACCGCCAGTCGCTCATCGGCACTGAGCTGAAAAGCGGCGTCTTTGAGCACATGACCATCGTGCCCAACGGCAAGCCCTGCTACTGCGGCAACTGCGGCTGCCTGGACACCTATTGCTCGACCATCGCGCTGTTGCACGAGGGCGAAACACTCGATTCGTTTTTCCATGGCCTGCGCACCGGCGACCTGGCCGTGCGCGCCCGGTGGATGGAATATCTGCACTATCTGGCGCTTGCCATCAACAACCTGCATATGATGATCGACTGCCCAATCATTTTGGGCGGTACGATCGCCAAATTCCTGCAAGGCAGCGACCTCAAGCTGCTGCATCAGTTCATCCACGACAACACGGCTTTCCCGACCGAACGGGAATTTATCCGCGTGACCTGCTGCCCGGATTCCCCGATCAGCCGGGGAGCCGCGCTGCCGGCAATCAAAAAATATTTGCATTCCATCCTGGGCCATGATTTTGTCTTTTGATGGTTTGGGCTCACACCAAGGCCGTCCCGTAAGGGGCGGCCTTTTGTTGTTCTCTGAGGTTTTATTTTTCTGAAGTTTTAGTGGAAGAAGTATGATTCTTTTGATACATTTTGCAAAGTCGTCTTTTGCCAAATACCTAAGTTTCCAAATCCCGAAAAACAGGGGGACCCTATGAAAACGATAGGATGGATAGAAAAAAGAAAAGCCGCCTCATCCGAGGCGGCCAAAAAGGGTCTGGTTGTGCGATTTTGAGCAAAAAAAACAACGCCCTTAAGCCGGACGCTTTTTTTATAAAAACGCCGGCTTGGACGAGAATCATGAATTTTTCTTTTTGCGGTGATGGAAGTCGGCGAGCCATTCGAGCTCCCAGGCATCCAGGGGCGCATCGGCTGCCGCCCGCGCCGGCTGCCGCCGTAAAAAGCTCACCAGCACCGACCGCAGATAGGCAGCCGGGTATTGAGCTGCCCGCAGCCGGTCGGCCCAGGACGGCGCGTCCAGAAAGGCGGACAGCGTCGTGCGGCTAACCTTTTCCCATAGGCTTGTCCGCTCATCGGGGGACAGGGGCTGCTGCTGGACGGTCACAGCCGGGGCGTGGCGCAGTTCGGCCAGCGCTGTCCGCACCAGATCGACATGCGCCTTGGGGTAGTGGGTGACCAGATCGTCGTAATCCATTTGGGTCTGAATGGCGGCCAGCTGGGTTTCGGACGGCTGGTATTTGCGCGTGCGGCTGGCCTGGATGGCCCGGACGCGCTTTTGTGCCTTGCGCTTGCGGCGGCCGGGCAGCCGTGCCTGTGCCCGCGCCTGCAAGAGCGTCAGATAATCCTGAATGGAAGCCGACGAGGAGATCGAACCGTCGGCATGGTAGTTGGTCAGATAGGGGGTTTGCAGTTCAGGTTCGGCCAGCAGATCGTATTCGTATGTAAACACATTGTCTTCGCCGGACGGGTACCGGTGCTGTTTGAGCAGCCCGGCCAGTTTGAGCTTGCGCCAAAGGGTGCCGAACCGTCGCGCCTTTTCCCGGCAGTAATGCAGCACGCCCGCCGGGCGGAGCTGGAAGCCCGGAATGTCCAGCAGCCGTGCCACCAGGCCGAACAGGCCTTTGACGCCCAGCGGCAGTTCCCGGCTGCGCAGCACGGCATTGGGAAGGCGGGTAAAGCCGCGCACGGCCCGGTCGCTGGGCTGCAAGCGCAGGTCGCCGTTCGGGCGCTCAAGCGAAGATATATAGGCAAAGGCATGGACTTCTTCGGGCGCCTGGCACAGGTCATAGGCATGACAGAAGCCGCCATTTGGCCCGATCGAATAAAAATGGTGCAGATAACCGGAGGTCTTGAGCTCATGCCAGGCTTTTTCGAAGGTGTAGTGGCTGTCGCCGCATACACGGTACAGCGCTGCCTTGGTCAGCGCAAAGTCCGGCATTCCGACAAAGGACTGCATGATCAGATACAGACCCTTGGCCGGTAGGGACAGCTGCGCATCCTGCAAAGCGTGGTTATAGGACATCGTAAAGCCGGTGGCCATGGAGCAAGACCCCCTTTCTGCGTAAATTTTGGAAAAATAAAAATCGGCTGGTGTATCTGAAACACCAGCCGATAAAATTTCATCGAAAACATACGCATGAACTTGACATAACTCTCGGTTCTGTATATAATGAATACATAAATACGAGTTATGCGCCATAGGCGCTGTTTGGATCTGGTCCTTTCAGATCTCGACCGCTCACCGGTGTTCCAGCACCTGTGGCGGATAATTTGTATTGAAAGCGATTCGGCTGCAACCGGATCGCTTTTGTTTTGTTGCTTTACTGTAATTAAGAATAGCATGAAATTGGGAAAGTGTCAACTGAAAATCGGGGGAAGGGTAGGAAAATGACCGCCTGATTTTGAAAATGTTGATGCACCGCATAGAGTCTCTAAAAAAGAAAAAATCCCCGGATAGTTTAATGAACCGGTCCAGTAAAAATGGACAGTGACAAAAACCCCCTGATGTAGGAAAATAGACTACATCAGGGGGTTTTGTCATGGAGAAACGAAAATACACACACATTCAAGTGCTGTTGCCAGAAATCAAGGCTATGCTGGCAGCGGGGAAAACCCAGCGGGAAGTTGCAGAATATTACGGTTTTCAGGATAAGCAGGTGATAAAAAGTCTACTTAAGCGTGAACGGAGGAAAAAACGTATGTTAGAAGCTGGCATCCTTGCGCGGCCCCAAGGGCGGCCAAGAACAAATGCCGCACCAAGAGATATTGTAACCGAGCAGGCACATGAGATCCAGCGACTTCGTATGGAGAATAAACTGCT
>NZ_UWOD01000010.1 GCF_900604335.1 Intestinibacillus sp. Marseille-P6563
GGGGGCTCAGTCAAGGGATAGCTGCTCAAGATCAGGCAGAGCAACCCCTGTCTTTCTGGCAGTTTTGCGGGCCTCGCGGCTAGCCCACTCAGCCACAAGCTCACTAATACTCCGCTGATTCTGGGCAGCAAGATAGGTCAGTTCAGCCCTGGTCTGCTCGCTAACGGTCAGGTTGAGGTGGATCTTTTTTGGAGCACTGCTCTTGGGTCGTGCCATAATTATTCCTCCGTTCATTTATTTTAATGCGTATTAAAATACGTTTATTATTATCTCTATTATAGCACGTTTAGGCGTATTAGTCAATCATTATAATGCGCATTATAATGATTGTTATGTATTTAAGTAATTATTTTAATGCGTATTATTATACGTTTAATATAATGCCTATGCTTTTGTTTTAATACGTATTATAATAAGTATTAAAATCAACGGTCTATCAGGAAGGATGCTCTCTTAATAGGAGCGGGCCTGACGGTCAAGGGCGGCCCTGATCAGGGCCGGGGGTGGAGATTTTCGCCCGGCGAAAATACTACCCCGTCCCTTGACAGACAGGCCACGGAACACGCTGCCCCCAAGAGGGGGCAGGGTAATTCCCTGCCCCCTCTGCCTTAGCGGCGAGCGGAAAAGTTTTTGGTGGGTGCAGGGGGCTTTTCTCAAAAAGCCGCCCTGCTGGGGAGCCGGCCGTAGCCGGCGGGGCAAAGCCCCTGTCCCTAGCCCCCTGCAAGGGCAAGTTACCAGATGAAATCTGGTATAACTTGCTATACCAGATTGACATCTGGGGTGTGTGGCGATATAATGATATCATCAAGGGAGGGATTTCCGTGGCAAATGTACAAAAATATGCTGCATCAGCTATTGGGCATTTGGCGGCTCATTACGAGCGGCGTCGGGATGCTGCTGGCGAGTATGTGAAATTCGGGAATCAGAACATAGACCAGGAACGGACACACCTGAATTACAATCTGGCGCCAGATCGACCGGATGGGCAAGTCAGTTTTATTCGGCAGAGGTGCGGGGAAGTCCGCTGCATGAAGCGCGATGATGTGAAAATTTTGTGCTCTTGGGTTGTCACTGCCCCTAGGGATTTGCCACAGGAATCGGAAAATGATTTTTTTAGGGCTACGTATGATTTCCTTGAAAATCGTTACGGCAGAGAAAATGTGGTATCTGCCTACGTTCACATGGATGAAGTGACACCACATATGCACTTTGCATTCGTTCCAGTCGTGATCGATCAGAAGCGTGGTGATCTGAAAGTATCAGCCAAGGAAGTCCTTACCCGGACAGATCTTCGGACGTTTCACATGGATTTGTCGGAATATGTGAGAAATCAGCTTGGATTTGAGGTTTCCATCCTAAACGATGCCACAAAGGACGGGAATCGGGAGGTTGCTGAGCTGAAAAAGGCATCTGCACATCGTGAAGTTTTAGAGGCCCAGGAGAAGGCCGCAGCGGCGCAGCATGCACTCGAGGAAAAGCTGGTTGTCCTGGATGCCATACAGAGGAAGCTAGCAGCCTTCAGAGGGCGAGAGCTGAGCATCCAGGAGATACAGTCCATACACCCCCAAACGGGCATTACAGGCGCTCTCAGGGGCATTACAGTGGATGATGTAGAAAATCTCAAGGCTACTGCCATACGGGGCCTACAAGCGCGTGATGCGCTTGCTACGCTATCTGAGGAGTATAAGCGAGTTAAAGCAATGGTACCAACGGTACAGGAGCGGATGAAAAATGCACAGGATAAAATACGCCTTGAACAGTTGGAAAAGGCATTCCAACGCCTGCCGGAACATATTCAAAAACAGATCTTGCCGGTGGAGCGCAAGAGCCATGATCGAGGGCAGGAGAGATAATAAAAAAAGCGGCGGGATTAACTATCCCTGCCGCTTTTGTTTCTTTCACTGACTGGCGCCATTGCCTGTGGCAAGATATAAACACCGTTTCCTTTACGTTGAATGATGTTCTTTTTTTCCAGGGTTTTGAGAAATTTTTGGACTCTGCTGACGCTTAATCCAGTATCCTCTGAAATTTTTTTGATAGTGCCAATAGCGTATTGCCCTGTCCGGTGGTTCATCAGATAATCTAGAACTTTTAAGCGTTCGTCAAGGCAAGAAACCATGTCCCAGAAATGTTCATTGATCCACATGG
>NZ_UWOD01000011.1 GCF_900604335.1 Intestinibacillus sp. Marseille-P6563
TCTGAAATTTTTTTGATAGTGCCAATAGCGTATTGCCCTGTCCGGTGGTTCATCAGATAATCTAGAACTTTTAAGCGTTCGTCAAGGCAAGAAACCATGTCCCAGAAATGTTCATTGATCCACATGGTTTCAGTTTTCGTCCATTGCATCTCTATCATCTGGTCTTTCATGTTTTTGCTCCTCCTCTCGCTTAATCTTTTCGTACTCGATAACAAGACGTTGTTTCTTGCTATCATCACCTTTCATCAGCAGATTGGGCTTGACCTTATACACCCCATTTTGCTGTTTGACAATCATATCTACATCCTGCATTTTCTTGAAAATAGCAGATACTGTACCAAGAGAGACGCCAGTTTCTTCAACGGTTTTTCTGATAGTGCCTATGTACAAGTTATTTGCAGGGTCAGTATTATCCAGAACATAGAAGACAACATCAAGTTGCTTGCTGTTGTTAATCAGACCAAGGGTATAAAGCAAATCTCCCAACCATACACGCCAAAAATGCTTGCCGCCATAGGTTTTTTTATAAACCTCGGTTTGAGTCCCTTCATTGCCGTCCTCGTCTATATATCGCTTTGTTCTGGATATATAGGCGATATTAGTATTGGGGTCATATTGCTTGTCCATCCTTTTCTCACCTTCTCGATTGTAATAATTAGATTATAATATATTTTTCGCAATTGTCAATATTTTGTTATAATCGAAATGTGTGTTTTGTGATAAGATCTTATAACATCCGCTATAAAGTATTATAACAAGCAAGGTTCCCAAAAAAAGCGTAGAATCAGGGGATTTTTGAGGTTTTAACCCTTATTCTTCCCTAAAAAAGACTGTATTAAGGGGTTTTCTGAGACTCTAATTTTGAATCCCTCTTTTCTATATCCGTAAGGATATGCCCTTACGGATATATGAGGGCGTTCCCCCCCTCATACTCCCCCCCTTACCTTCACCGTAAGTCTGTGCTTCCTACTGCCGCTCTGGCTTGCCGTCCATCAAGGGACGGGGTAGTATTTTCGCCGGGCGAAAATCTCCACCCCCGGCCCTGATCAGGGCCGCCCTTGACGGACGCCATGCTGCCCCGTCCTGCGGCTACGCCGCCAACGGGAAGCTGATGTTCACATCAGCCCCCCGCCGTCGTCTTGCCATTGTACGGGCAGCATCGCCGCCGCTGGATAGTGCCAACCCATAGCTTTGCAGGGCGTTCCCCCCTGCACCCCCCACCGCTCCAAAAAGCTGATGGGGGCTCAGTCAAGGGATAGCTGCTCAAGATCAGGCAGAGCAACCCCTGTCTTTCTGGCAGTTTTGCGGGCCTCGCGGCTAGCCCACTCAGCCACAAGCTCACTAATACTCCGCTGATTCTGGGCA